>CAZKJA010000017.1:0-12335 GCA_964552925.1 uncultured Treponemataceae bacterium | reverse complement strand
TGCCTCCGCCGCCTTGGCAGCGGCTTTCGCCCCGGGCGCCGCATGCTCCTACGGCCCCAACGCGGGAACCCCCGAGCTCAGGCAGGCTTTGTCGGCGTGGCTAGGCGCGGGGGAAGACTCCGTAATGCTTGCCGCCGGCAGCCAAGCGGCCCTGTTCGCCCTGTTCCAGGCATGGCTTGGCGACGGTGACGAGGCCTTGGTCCCCGATCCAGGTTTCGTCGCCTATCCGACGCTGGCGGCGATGGCGGGAGCTCGGGTGGTGGCGTATCCGCTGGCCGATGACGGCAGCCTCGATCCAGGCCGCTTCGCGGACGCGCTGTCAAGGGCGCCGCGGGCGAGGATCGCCATCATCAACCATCCATCCAACCCTACCGGAGCGGGTGCCGGGCCCCGGCAACTCGCCGAGCTCGCCCGGCTATGCCAGGCTCGCGATGTAGTGCTCGTATCGGACGAGGTCTACCGCGACCTCCACCTCGGCGCGAGGCCGGCCGGCATACTCGACGGGGGGCCGCTGCCGGGCGTAGTCGCCCTCGGCTCGATGAGCAAGGCTTTCGCGGCGCCGGGGCTGCGGGTCGGCTGGGCCTGGGGCGACCCCGAGGTGCTCGCCCCCGCGCGCCTCGTGCACAACGCGATGACAAGTTGCCTTTCGCGGCCGGCCCAGTCCGCTGCCGCCGCCATCCTGGGAGAGGCGGATGACGTGGTCGCCGAATCCAGACGGCAACTCGCCGTACGTCGGGCGTCGTTCGAGGCGGCGTTCAATGAAGCCTTCCCGACATCGCCGCCGCCGGTGCTCCCCGCCGGAGGTTTTTACCACTGGCTCGCGCTTCCGGACCTCGGCGGCGAGGATCCTGTGCGCTTCTGCCTCAGGGTACGCGACGAGGGAAAGGTGATAGTGGTTCCAGGCATCGCCTTCGGATCCCGCGGCGCCGGCCATGTACGGCTTTCGTGGGGCGGCGACCCCGCCGATACCGCGGAAGGCCTCAGGCGTCTCGCACCGTATTGGGCGGCAGAATGAGTCATAAGGTTGATTGAATTTGTTCGCCATCAAGGACCTAACAGGATGTACATGATGAAATCGAAGAGATGTACATGTTTTGGTCTAAGGAAATGTTCAAGTTTCGAATTTTTCTTATCCTGTTCATCTTTTCCATCCTGTACATCCTGTTCGGCATTTTTTATGGAATGCTAATCCAGGCATTGACAATACTGTCGAATACCAGCAGTCTACACGATATATCCTATACAAAAAGCAATGCGTGGTCGATTTTAAAATCCCATACAAGTTGACTAATACAGCGAATTATGTTTCCTTGTATTGCATAATTATACGCCAATTATGCAATACGGGGATGCAATACACCGGGGGTATGCTCGATGGTCTACAGGATCCATGAACTGAGTTGGGTAGAGCTTGTCGAAAGGCTCAAGACAAGCGACACCGTGATCGTCCCGACCGGAGCGGTCGAGGTATACGGGCCGCATATGCCCATGGGGACAGACAGCATAGTCGCCGAGGCCCTGGCTTTGCTCGTCGCGGAGAGGACCGGCGCGCTCGTCTCTCCCACGATCCAGATGGGCGATTCTTCGATGATAATGGACTACCCCGGAACGCTCACGCTTCGCAGGTCCACCTTCGAAGCGTTGCTCGATGACCTGTGTTCCGGACTGATCGGGTACGGTTGCAGGAACATCCTGTTCATCAACGGGCATTCCGGCAACGTGGACATGATCAACTCCCTGGCGCGCCGCTACCAGAAGCAGCATGGAGTCACCTGCGGGCAGATCGACTGGTGGCGCTTCGCGAATGCGAACGGCGAGGGCATATTCGTGGAGAAGGGCTACATGGCGCATGGCCACGCGAGCGAATGCGGGACCTCGGTCATGCTCCACCTGAGGCCGGACCTCGTCGACATGTCGAAGGCGACGAGGATAGAACCCACATCCGACGCATTCAAGGTGTTTACCGATGTCATACGATACATCCCGATCAGCGCGAAGACCCCCAACGGCACGATAGGCGACGCGACAATCGCCACCGCTGAAAAAGGCAAGGCGCTTGTTGAAAAGGCCGTCGAGAGGATCGCGGCGTATATGAAGCATGAATTCGAGCGGGAACGTTGAGTTCTCCGGAACATGATTTTAATACAGGAGGAATCTAAATGAACAAAAGGCATATCATCATCGCCTTGGCGATGGCAGCGGTAATTGTGGGTGGCGTTTGGGCAGCGGGTGGCGCGGAACCGGCCGCTGGCTCAGGCGCGCAATCCAACGCGGGGCGCGCGCTCAGGGACACGCTAAAGGTGGCTCTCTGGGAGGAGCCGGCGACGCTCGATCCCCAGGCTTCCAACAGGATCAGCTGGGGCACGGTGGAGCTGAACATCTTCGACAAGCTTGTCTACCAGGACGAGGCGGGCAATATCCAGCCGCGCCTGGCCACGGAGTGGAAGTTCATCGACGACCTTACCCTCGAGATGAAGCTCCGCAAGGACGTGACCTTCCACGACGGCGGCAAGTTCACCGCCGAGGACGTGCTTTTCAGCCTGAAGCGCGGCAAGTCCTTCCCCGTCAGCGCCTCCACCTACGCGTTCTTCGATCCTGACAACACAGTCATAGTCGACCCGTACACGATACGCCTCAAGTTCAAGTTCCCGAACGCGGCCGTGTTCAATACCTTCGCGAGCCTCCGGGGCAACATCGTGAGCAAGGCCGCTGTCACGGCGATGGGCGATGCCGCCCATTCCCGCAACCCGGTGGGCACCGGTCCGTACAAGATGGTCAGCTGGAAATCCGGCACCGAGATCGTCATGGTCCGCAACGACGCGTACTGGGGCGACAAGGCGTTAACGAAAAACCTCGTATTCAAGTTCATCCCCGAGGCCGGCAACCGGGTCATCGAGCTTGAGACCGGCGGAGTCGACGCCATTTTCGAAGTGAGCGGCAGCGACGTCTCCAGGGTGGAGAAGCTCAAGGACGCTCACGTCCTCATGGGGCCGTCGAACAAGTACGTGACCCTCACCTTCAGCATGAAGGACCCGATCCTGAGCAACAAGGACGTCCGGTACGCGCTCGCCTACGCGCTCGACAAGAAGGCAATCGTCGACGCCGTCTACGCGGGCACCGCGACCGTGGCGACCGGCATGTACCCCTCCAACGTGTTCGCGTTCAAGGAAAAGGGAATGATGCCCTACGACCTCGCGAAGGCGAAGGAATACCTTGCCAAGGCTGGGTATCCGCAGGGATTCTCGATGAATTACCTGATCGATCCGGACGAGACTTCCGCGCGCACCGCCGAGATAATCCAGAACATGTGGGGCCAGATCGGCGTCAAGGTCTCGACCTTCCAGATGGTTTCCTCCACCTACGCGGCCCAGGGCAACAAGTACCAGATCGGCATGCGTTCCGGCAACGCGAACGAGCCGTCGAACATCCTTATAATCTACGACTCCGCGTTCAAGGAGAGGCTCGAACCTAACGACAAGTGGATCGACGACAGGCTCGCCGCCGCCAAGACCTTCTACGACGACAGGAAGCGCATCGCCGCGTACCAGGAAATACAGGATTACCTGTACGACGCCCGCTACACGGTTCCCCTCGCCTTCACCTCGGTCATCTACGGGCTGAGCGACAGGGTGGAAGGCTGGAAGTGCGAGCCGCTCCAGCAGGTCGACATGAAGAACGTCAAGGTATACCAGTAACAGAAAGTTGAATTGAAAACCATGGGAGGCAAGCACGCGTCCAAACGGGCTTGCCTCCCTGGTTGCCGCCCGTCGCTATAATGCATGCTACGAAGCGGAGACGAGGTTAGGGCTCGATGTACAAGTTCATAGCCAGAAGGCTCTTGATGATGGTTCCCGTGCTGCTCGGCGTCACCCTGATAGTGTTCAGCATGCTCTATTTCTCGCCCGGAGACTCCGCCGACGTAATACTCGGGAGCCTGGCCACCCCCGAGGACAAGCAACAGTTCCGGACGGAACACGGGCTCGACAAACCGTTCATCATCCAGTACGCCAAGTACATGGAAGGCATCCTGCTCAGAGCCGACTTGGGAACCTCCTACGTGACCAAGCAACCGGTGCTCACCGAAATACTGGAACGCTTTCCCACGACCATCCATCTCGCCGCTATGAGCATACTTGTCGCTTCGGTGATAGGCATCTCTGTGGGCATATTGTCCGCGACGCGGCAGTACTCCTTCCTCGATACCTTCATGACGTCGCTGTCGATGATAGGCGTTTCGATGCCCAGTTTCTGGCAGGGGATGATGCTCATAATCATTTTCGCCGTAACCCTGCCGCTGCTCCCGCCGTCGGGATTCTCCACGCCGCTTCACTGGATCCTGCCGGCGCTGACGCTCGGCACCAACTCGGCGGCCAATATCATGCGCATGACCCGTTCGAGCATGCTCGAGATTGTCCGCCAGGATTACATACGGACAGCGAGGGCCAAGGGCCTCTCCGAGTCGGTCGTCATATGGCGGCACGCGCTCAAGAACGCTCTCATTCCCATAATCACGGTCGTCGGGCTTTCCTTCGGCAGGCTCCTGGGCGGCGCGGTGCTCGTCGAATCGATCTTCTCGATCTCGGGCCTGGGCAAGCTGATGGTCGACTCGATCAAGCTGAAAAATTTCCCCGTCGTGCAGGGCGGGGTGCTTTTCATAGCCTTCGTAATGTCATTCGTAAACCTGCTCGTCGACGTGCTCTACAGCTACGCGGACCCGAGGATCCGGTCGATGTACGTCCGGCCCAAGGCAGGGAAAAACATCGTAGCCAAGGAAGAGGCCTAGATGTCCGACGCGGAAACCACAGGCGTAACGCTGAAAAACAAAAGCCGGTTCGGGGAAATTGCCCGCCGTTTCGTGAAGAACAAGGGAGCTGTGTTCGGACTCGCGTTCATAATCGTGCTGGTGATCTGCGCGCTCCTGCCCGGCGTGATAGCGCCGTACGGGTACGACGAGCAGGTGCTATCGAGGCAGTTCCAGGCTCCGAGCAAGGCCTTCATATTCGGCACCGACCAGTTCGGGCGCGACATATTCTCAAGGGTGATATACGGGGCAAGGGTCTCGCTCGCGCTCGGCCTGATTTCGGTGACGATGTCGACGGTGATCGGGATAATCCTCGGGAGCGTCGCCGGCTATTACGGCAAGGTCGCCGACAATGTCATAATGCGCTTCGTCGACATAATGCTGTCGATACCGAACATCCTGCTGGCGATGTCGATTGTCGCTGCCCTCGGGACGGGGTTTTTCAACCTGCTGATAGGCATCGCGGTCGGAGGCATCCCGGCGTACGCCAGGGTGATCCGCGCCTCGATCCTATCGGTGAACGAGCAGGAGTATATCGAGGCCGCGCACTCGGTAGGCGCGAGCGACTGGCGCATAATCACCGGGCATATCATCCCCAACTGTATGGCGCCGATAATTGTCCAGGCGACGATGAGCATCGCCCAGGCGATACTGTTCGCGGCGGGCTTGAGCTTCATCGGGCTCGGCATAATGCCGCCGACCCCGGAGTGGGGTTCGATGCTCTCGGCGGGCAGGGCGTACATAAGGGATTACTGGTGGGTAGTCACATACCCCGGGCTCGCGATAATGATGACGGTGTTCGCCATCAACCTGCTGGGCGACGGACTGCGCGACGCGCTCGATCCCCGGTTGAAGAGCTAGGGGGAAAAAGTGGGCGAAAAAATCCTTGAGGTAAAGGACCTCGTAGTCCAGTACGTCACCGGCAAGACGATAGTCAGGGCTGTCAACGGCATATCCATAACGCTCGAGAAGGGCGAATCCCTCGGCCTCGTCGGCGAGACCGGCGCGGGCAAGACGACGACGGCCCTCGCGATAATGCAGCTCGTCCCCAGCCCCCCGGGAAAGATCGTAAGCGGCAGCGTCAGCTTCGAGGGCCGCGACCTCATGCACCTGAGCGTCAAGCAGAAGCGGGACATCCGGGGCAACGCGATATCGATGATATTCCAGGATCCGATGACGGCGCTCAATCCCGTGATCACGGTCGGCGACCAGATAGCCGAAGGGCTCAGGCTGCATCAGAAGCTGTCCCGCGTCGACGCCGTCCTTAAAGCCAAGGAGATGCTCGAACTCGTCGGCATCCACAGCGACAGGTACTCCGAGTACCCGCACCAGTTCTCCGGCGGCATGAAGCAGCGCGTCGTCATAGCGATCGCGCTTGCGTGCAACCCGAGGCTCCTCATAGCCGACGAGCCGACTACGGCGCTCGACGTCACAATCCAGGACCAGGTCCTCGACCTTATCGAGAAGCTCATGAAGGAGTTCGGCACCTCGCTGCTCCTTATCACGCACGACCTGGGGGTGGTAGCCGAAATTTGCCAGAAAGCGGCGATAATCTACGCGGGGGAGATAGTCGAGTACGGGACGCTCGAGCATATCTACAACAGGACGAAGCATCCGTACACTGTAGGGCTGTTCGGCTCCGTCCCCAACCTGAACGAGAGCGTGCAGCGCCTGACGCCGATCAAGGGCTTGATGCCGGATCCGACTGTCGTGCCGAAGGGATGCGTCTTCGCGCCGCGTTGCCCCGACGCCATGGAGCGATGCACCAAAGCCAGGGTTCCCACAGTCGAGGTCGAACCCGGGCACCTGGTGAAGTGCGTCAAATACAATTCGATGGGGTAAAAAGAGGACGATATGAGCGCACTTATCCAGGCTACGGACCTGAAAAAATACTTCAAGACCCAACGGGGAAGCCTGCACGCGGTAGACGGCGTGAGCTTCAGCATTGAGTGTGGCCAGACCCTCGGCGTGGTCGGCGAGTCCGGCTGCGGAAAATCGACGCTCGGCAGGGTGACTATTCACCTCCTTGAGGCCAACTCCGGTACCTTGCGGTTCGAAGACAAGGACATAAGCCGCCTCGATCGCGCAAGCCTCAAGCATTACCGGCAAGACATGCAGATGATTTTCCAGGATCCCTTTTCATCGCTCGACCCGCGGATGTCGCTTAGCAACATAATCGCGGAGCCGCTGCGCATCTACGGCAAGTACAAGAACCCCGCCGACTTGAGCGAGCAGGTGGGCAAGCTGATGGACACCGTAGGACTCGCGCGCAGGCTATCGGATTCGTACCCGCATGAACTCGACGGCGGACGCTGCCAACGAATCGGCGTAGCCCGCGCCCTGTCGCTCAACCCCAAGTTCATAGTGTGCGACGAGCCGGTTTCCGCGCTCGACGTGTCGATCCAGGCCCAGATAATAAACCTGATGCAGGACCTGCAAAAGGAACGGAACCTCACCTATATGTTCATCAGCCACAACATGGCCGTCGTCAAGCATATATCGGACAACATCCTTGTGATGTACCTCGGCAAGATGGTCGAGTTCGCCAAATCCCAGCTGGTGTTCTCGGATTGCCTGCACCCGTACACAAAGGCCCTGCTCGCCGCGGTTCCCGTCCCAACGATCGGAGGCAAACGGGAGCGCCAGCTGCTCAAGGGCGAGATAAGCTCTCCGGTCAATCCAAAACCCGGCTGCCGCTTCGCGCGCCGTTGCACCTACGCGACCGAGCTGTGCTCGAGCGTCGATCCAGTTTTCGAGGAAGCTAAACCCGGCCACTTCACGGCTTGCCACCATGTGAAGGCAATAAACGGGCTATAATGAATTTCTGAATCCATATTGAGGAGGACATCATGCTGCGAAAATTCCTGGTAGGCGTCGTCCAGCTGGATACCCAGGCGAACAAGAAGGAAAACCTCGAGCGGGTTTGCGGATACATCGACGAGGCTGCCGGCCGCGGCGCCAAGCTTATAGCGTTGCCCGAGAACATACACTACATAGGCTTGAACTCCATAGAGGAAGGCGTGCCCGAGTCGATCCCCGGCCAAACGACGGATATGCTCGCGAAGAAGGCGAAGGAGCACGGGGTATATCTCCATGGCGGCAGCATGGCCGAGCTGATCCCCGGCGAGAAGAAATTTTACAATACGAACGTGATGTTCGACCCATCGGGCGCGATAATCGCCAAGTACAGGAAGCTCCACACCTTCGACGTCACAATGCCAGACGGCAGTCAGCTCAGGGAATCCGACAAGGTAAAACCAGGCTCGGACATCGTGACTGTCGACACCGAGCTCGGCACGCTCGGATTCTCGATATGCTACGACATCCGCTTCCCGGAGCTCTACCGCCTGCTCGCCCTGGCCGGGGCCAGGATTATCTTTACCCCCGCGAACTTCACCTTGCCGACCGGCAAGGACCATTGGGAGGCGATACTCCGCACCAGGGCGATAGAGAACGGTTGCTACGTCGTCGCACCCGCGCAGATAGGCAAGAAACCGAAGTTCACAGCCTTCGGGAACAGCATGGTGATCGATCCCTGGGGAACCGTTATCGCGCGGTCGAAGGAAGCGCCGGGAGTGACGATCGCCGAGATCGACCTCGATTTCCAGGACAAGATACGCGAGCAGCTCCCATCCCTTAAAAACAGGCGCGCGGACGCGTACGAGCTGCGGGACATCTGAGGCTAGTATGGGATTGTCAGCGGAAACAGTGCAAAGGTTCATGGGGGTCGATCCAGCGACCTTCGGCCATTACAGCGGCGTGCGCTTCATGCGGCCGGAGATGAAACCCATAAACAAGCTCTCCAGGATGGTCGGGACTGCGTACACGGCGCGGATCGAGGGACGGGATTCTACGGCCCTGTACCACGCGCTAAAAGAGGCCCCCAAGGGCTCGGTGATAGTCGTCGACCGTTGCGGGGACAGCACCTTCGCCTGCGTCGGGGAGATGCTCGCCATAGTCGCCGAGGCGCACGGCTTCGCCGGCATCGTGATAGACGGCCCGGCGACCGATTCGCTCGCGATAGGCAAGACAACGTATCCCGTGTTCTGCACCGGTATATCGGTTGTCACGACCATGGTGCTCGGCATCTCCGGCGAGCATGGCGTGCCGGTCCAGTGCTGCGGCGCGGTCGTCAACCCGGGGGATATTATATTCGGCGACGCCGACGGCGTTGTCGTAATCCCCCCTGACGGCTACGAACCGCTCCTTGTAAAGGCCGAGGCGGCCGCCAAGCGGGAAGTCGAGATGCGGAAGCTGTTCAAGGCGGGGGGCTTCCCGCGTATCGACCTGGAACGCCTGGACTCGGCCAACGTGCTGGGTATAATCGACGCGCTCAAAAAAATCGAAAGCTAGAAAGCTGTCAGGCATGACCGCTCGTGGAGATTCCGCCATCAAGGTTGCCGCGGTCTTTTATTTTTCCGGAACCGGCAACACCAGGTATTGCGCGATAAAAGCGGGCACGCTGCTCGCGGGCAGGGGAATCCTGACGCGCGTGGTCTCGATCGAATCGTTGCCGGACGAGTCGCTCGAGAGTTGCCTGCGGGAGGCCGAGCTGCTGGTATTCGCCTATCCCATATACGGCTCCGACATCCCGGATCCCATGAAGGCGTTCTTCCGCCGCTTGCCAGATAAAAGCATCGGTTTGGATGGATCTAAGACGAAAGCCGCGGTATTCTGCACGCAGTGGCTGTTTTCCGGCGATGGCGCGGCCCTCGCTGACGAGGAACTACTGCCCCGCGGCATACGCGCCGAGTGGACGGCCCATATCCCGATGCCAAACAACGTCTGCCTGAGCGCCATCCGGATACCATACACCAACGACGAGGCAAGGCTCGCTACGATCAGGGAACGCGCTGATAAGACTCTCGAAGCTTTTATCGATGCCATTGCGTCAGGGAAGCCCTACAGACAAGGCCGGGGGCTATTGTCCAGGACTTTGGGCCTCATGCAACGGAATCCGTACAGGAAGTACATCGATGCGTACCGGTCTGCCGTTGCAGTCGATATGCCCCGGTGCACGCTGTGCGGGCGGTGCGCGCGCCTCTGTCCGGTGGGCAACCTGTCGATCGAAGGGGGTGAGCTCAAGGCCGCGGGTCGATGCGTCTTCTGCGCGCGCTGTTACGATTTCTGCCCCGAATCCGCGATCACCTTCCTGGGCAAGCCGCATGACCTCAAGCGGGGAGTGCCGTACCAAGGGCCGGAACCAGGCTTCCAGCCGGAGAAGATGATCGGGGAGTCCATCGTGGTGGAACCGGCCTAAAGCATGGATCAGTACGACTTCTGATCGTATAGGACAGGAAATTCAATGCATGCATTAAAAGGCACGGCGAAACCAGGAACCAAAGAGCGTGGGTATCGGCGGGCTTTGCTATTGATTGTCATGTTCGGCATTATAAGTGCTTTCAGCAATATGGATTATAAATCGGGCCATAGTTTGAATGGCGCATTTCTGGGCGAACTCGGAGCGAGCGCGGTTGTTGTCGGTTTGATCACAGGCATCGCGGAATTCCTTGGCTCCTCGCTCAGGCTGTTCACTGGAATAATGGTCGACAAAAGCCGCGCGTATTGGGGATTCACGTTACTGGGATACAGCATGCTTATTGTCGTGCCGTTGATGGCTCTTTCTGGGAGCTGGCAGTTCGCCGCGATGTTGATAGTATTGGAAAGGATATCAAAGGCCGTCCGGGTCCCCGCCAAGGATACAATCCTTTCCATGGCCGCCCGCCGCGTCGGAACAGGGTTGGGATTCGGGATACACAAGAGCCTGGATCAAGTCGGGGGTATTACCGGCCCCCTTGCGATGAGCCTGGTATTGTCCGGCGCGCTGGGGAACGAATTCAAAGGGCTCGATACATACCGCATGGCGTATTCGCTTTTATGGATACCGTTCGCGTTCATGTGCATCGCCGCTTTCGTCACGTACAGAATGGTACCAGATCCAGAAACGCTTGAAAAGGAACTGGAAGGCCAAAAAAAGGCGCATGGAACATTCCAGGCGCGTGTCAAAAACATTGAAATTCCTCCCGGAAAAAAATTGTCGAAGGTATTCTGGATATACAGTGTCTTTACCGCTTTGACTTCGATGGGTTTCATAAGTTTCAACTTATTGTCGTACCATGCGAATGCGGATAAAATTCTTGGCGAGTCGGCTATCCCGTTTTATTATTCCCTCGCGATGGTGGGGGGTGGAATCGCCGCATTTTTTGCGGGGAAAATATACGACAAGTACGGATTGTACGTCATGTATATTGTGCCGGTAATTTCGATTCCCTTGCCATTCCTTGGTTTTCTGGGAAGCTCTCCCGTGCTGTTGGTGGCTGCAATCATTTTATTCGGGATATCGCTCGGGATACAGGAGACGATCGCCAAAGCCGCTGTCGCGGATTTGACGACAATCGAAAGACGCGGTCTTGGCTTTGGGGTTTTCAATACTGTAAACGGCATAGGCGCATTGGCATCGGGCGCCGTCATGGGCTACCTGTTCACCCGTTCACCCATGGCGGTGTGCGTCTTCACGACGATCGTTGAACTTATGGGCCTGGTGACGCTCATTGTCTTCATCGGAAAACATCGTGTGCACGTAGTTGCATCGGGCAAGTCGACAAGTCAATGATATATCCCGGTGCGGCTTCGTCTGGGTTCCGGCCAGCCGTACCGGTTCTGTTGAACGGAACCGGCCTTATAGGACGCCGACCGGCCGCAAGGCGGTCAGCCGGCGGCAGCTGATTTTATCTTTCCAGCTTCCGGTAAACGTATCTGTGCGGCCGGTCGGCGTCGCCTCCAAGCCGCTCGTGGCGGTACTCGGCGTACTCGGACCAGTTGCCGTCGTACCATATCACCTCGCCGTCCTCGAAGGCCAACAGGTGCGTGCATACGCGGTCGAGGAACCAGCGGTCGTGGCTTACGACCAGAGCCGAGCCGGCGAAGCCGTCGAGGGCTTCCTCGAGGGCGCGCAGGGTGTTCACGTCGAGGTCGTTCGTCGGTTCGTCGAGCAGGATTACGTTGGCGCCTTCCTTGAGCATTATCGCCAGGTTGAGCCTGTTGCGCTCGCCGCCGGAGAGCACGCCGACTTTTTTCTGCTGGTCGCCGCCTGAGAAGTTGAACCACGAGCAATACGCGCGGCTGTTCACTTCCTTGACGCCGCCGAGCTTGACGATGTCCAGGCCGCCGGATAGTTGCTCCCAGACCGTCTTGTCGGGGTCGAGCCCGGCGCGCATCTGGTCGGCGTAGGCGAGCTTTACCGTGTCTCCTAGCTTGAGGGAGCCGCCGTCTGGCTGCTCCATGCCCGCGATAAGCTTGAACAGGGTAGTCTTTCCGGCGCCGTTGGGTCCGACGATGCCGACGACCGCGCCCGGCGGTATGGCGAACTCGAGGTCCTTGAACAGGAGCTTGTCGCCGTAGGCCTTCGACAGGTCCTTGGCTTCTATTACCACCGAGCCCAGCCGCGGGCCGGGCGTTATGTACAGTTTTGTCTCGCGCACTTTCTCGCGCTCGCCGTCGGCGAGCAGTTTCTCGTACTGCGTGATGCGCGCCT
>CAZKJA010000016.1:0-20872 GCA_964552925.1 uncultured Treponemataceae bacterium | reverse complement strand
GACGCTGCTGCTCGCGCTCGCCGCGCTGACCGCGGTGATACCCACGTATACGGCATTGTTCCAGCACGACGCGAAACGCCTTGTCACCTGGCACTCGATAGGCCAAGGCGGGTATATGCTCCTCGGACTGGCGACGGCTTCCACCTTGGGCACCACCGGCGGATTGTTCCATATATTCAACCATCTGACATACGTTGCCCTGATTGTCTTCAGCATCGCCGCAGTAGAGTACCGGACGGGGACCACCAACCTGAACAAGCTCGGCGGCCTCATCGTCAAGCAGCCGGTCGCCTTCCTGGGCATGCTGTTCGGCATAATAGGCCTGGCGGGCATCCCGCCGATGAACGGCTTCGTCTCGAAGTGGTTCATATACCGATCGCTTATCCTGGGCGGCTACCCGTTCATGGCGCTGGCGGCGTTTATCGCGACGGTCGGCACGATCATGTCGGTGTACAAGCTTATCCACAACATGTTCCTGGGCCAGCTGCCCGAGCGCTACGACCAGGTCAAGGAAGTCGGCCCGGTGATGCAGCTGCCGATCTGGATACTGATGGCCGTAGTCCTGGGCACCGGAGTCTTCCCCGGTCTGGTGCTGCAGTGGATAGCCAGGATCCAGGTCAGCCTCGGCATCGCGCCGATAGCATGGACCCTCGGCGGCGTCGCCAGTTCAGCCGGCGACCTCAACATGATGGTGATAATGGCGGTGTTCACATCGTGCATAGTAGTCGGCGCCATCATATTCCTGATTGGCGGAAAGCGGCGAATAGTGTCGCAGTACGACAATTACTCGGCGGGGCATTTCCTCAACAAGAACGTGCCGTACAACTTCAATTACCACTTTTACAGCGCCTTCGAGCACATCTTCGGCACGCTGTACGACGCGGCGCCCGTCCTGAAGACCGAACGTAACCTTGGCCGGCTCGTACGGATAACGGCCGACTATATCCGCAGGTTCTTCACCGGCCAGATAAACACCTACGCGGCGTACTACGTCGCGGCCATAGTGATAGTGCTCGCGATCCTCAAGGAGGTCCCATGAACTCCGGTATAGGCCTCGTCCTCTGGATCATCGCCTACCCCTTCGTCAGCTTCGCCCTCGGGGTCCTGCTCGGCGGTTACGGCCGCAAGCTGACCGCCCGAATACAGCGCCGCGTCGGCCCGAGCTGGATACAGCCGTTCTTCGACGTGGTCAAGCTGATGTCCAAGAAGACGAACGTCAGCCACGGCTACATGCACGACGTGGCGATGATGATGCTCGTAGGCGGGACTATACTGACGATGTACTTCGTCCCGGTTCCCGGGTTCCACTACTTCAGCCAGTTCGGTGACTACATCGTTATAATGTACATCCTCCTTGTGGCGCCTTTGGGCATGGCGCTCGGCGTGGGGCAGACCGCCAACCCGAACGGCAGCATAGGCATAGCCCGCGCGCTCCAGATGCTCGCAGGTTACGAGGTCACCTTCGTCCTCACCTTCATCGGGATGGCGATGAAGAACGGCACCACGAGCATGTACGAACTTATGATGATCCAGCAGTCGGGGGGCGTCGCCACCTGGGCGATAGTCACCAACCCCCTCCTCGGAATCGCGGCGCTGTTCTGCATCCAGGGCATGATGAACGAGAAGCCCTTCGAGGTTGTGATAGCACCGCACGAAATAGCGACAGGCCCGATGACAGAGATGGGCGGCAAGTACCTGGGCATGATGTTCATCCAGCACCTTATCAACATAGTGGTGGAACTGACCATCTACATGAACCTCTTTCTGGGCGGCGCCAAAAACTGGCTGGAGTACATCGCCAAGCTGTTCGTCCTTTTTACCCTGGTCATAAGCGTCAACTCGGTCTACGGCCGCTTCAGGACGGATTCGGCGTTGCGCTTCTTCTGGAAGCTCCCCCTGCCCATGGCAGCCCTGGGTGTGGTCTTCATAATGATGAACGGAATGTAAGGGAGGCCGCTGATATGGCTGACAAGGAGCTGACCCAACGGGGCGCCTGGGACAAGGTGCTCACGAACCTGAGGAAGAGGAGCCTGTGGATGCTCCACTACTGCACCGGCTGCGGCGCGGTCGAACTGCCGCCGACGATGACGTCGCGCTTCGACATGGAGCGTTTCGGCATAATGCCGATGGTCACGCCGAGGCAGGCGGACATCCTCCTCATCACCGGATACCTGAGCGTCAAGACGCTCAAGCGCGTCATCCTGATATACGAGCAGATGGTAGCGCCCAAGTACGTCGTGGGTTTCGGCAGCTGTACCATCAACGGCGGAATGTACTGGAACAGCTATACGACGATCAAGAGCCTGGACCGCTACCTGCCTGTCGAGCAGTACATAGCCGGGTGCATGCCCAGGCCCGAGGCGATAATCGCGGGCTTCAACTCGCTGATGGACAAGATAGGCAAGGGCGAGGCGAACAGCTGGAAGGACTACTACGACAACTACGAGTTCTACCGGGCAAACCAGCACCACGTGTTCGGCGACATAGAGACGCACCACGACATCCCCTCCGACGGGAAGTACTTCGGGATACTGGAGGCGACCCGATGAACGCGCAGACTATATCCGCGGCCTCGGCCAGACCGGCCGCCGCTCTCGGCGAAGCCCGGAATGCCGAGGTTCTCGCCGCCGCCATCAAGACGGAAACTGGCGCCGCTGGCTTCTCGGTCAAAGGCCCGCGCAGGATAGACGGCCGCGTACCTTCCGGTTCGCTTCACTCGTTCGCGGCCGCGATGCGCTCGCGCCTGGGGTTCGAGCACCTGTCGGCTATAAGCTGCGTCGACTGGATAGCCGAGGCCGAGTTCGAGCTCGTCTACCATTTCTGGAGCTACCGCGACAACTGCATGGTCTCGGCAAAGACGCGTATTTCTCGGGAACCAGGAGTTATGCCGACAATCACCGACCTGTGGCTGCCGGCATCGTTCTTCGAGCGCGACATACATGAATTCTACGGACTTGTGTTCGAAGGCAACACCGACCTGGAACGGTATATCCTCTCCGACTGGAAAGGGCCGCCCCCGATGCGCAAAGACTTCTCGAGCAGGGACTTCGCCCACGAGCATTTCACTTTCAAGGATTACGAACCGACCTGGGACGAGCTGATAGACGGCGGCTACCACGGCTCGGGCGGAAAGTCGGGAGGGAACGCATGAGCAGCATCGTGACAGCCACCGACGGCCGGGACACAATGCCCGGGGCCAACGCGCCCGAGAACCGCGAATACAACATGTTCATCGGCCCCAACCACCCCGGCATCGAGGGCAACTTCGCCCTCAAGCTGATGGTCGAAGGGGACACGATAGTCAAGGCGAAGACCGAGGCGGGATTCCTGCACCGAGGCTTCGAGAAGCTTATGGAAGAGCGCCTGTACATCCAGAACATCGCCTTGGTCGCGCGCATATGCGTGCCCGACCCCGATCCGAACGAAGAGAATTACGCCCGCGCGATAGAGACGATAGCGCACATCGAGGTGCCGCGCCGCGCGCAGTTCATACGCGTCCTTGTGCTCGAACTCTCGAGGATAGGCAGCCACCTCTTCACCTTCGGCGGACACGCCGGGACGATAGGCCTCTATACCCTGCCCAACTGGAGCATCTCCGACCGCGACCGCGTCCTCGAGCTGTTCGAGGAGCTGACCGGCGCCCGCGTGTACCACATCTACAACATGCCAGGCGGCGTCAGGCGCGACCTGCCCGCCGGCTTCAAGCAGCGCGTGCTCGACGTTATGTCGTACATCGAGGAGAGGCTGCCGGAGTACGACGACATCTTCTTCAACAACAAGATTCTCCTCAACCGCTCGCAGGGCATCGGCGTACTTCCCAAGGACAAGGCCCTCGAGTGGGGCGCCACGGGTCCCGACCTCCGTGGCGCGGGATTCGCCCACGACGTCCGGAAGGACGACCCGTACGAGGTGTACGGCGAACTCGATTTCGAAGTCCCCACCGGAGAGGCGAGCGACGCCTACAGCCGCCTTATGGTACGCCGCCGCGAGATCGAGCAGTCGATAAGCATAGTGCGCCAGGTGCTCGCGAAGATGCCCGAGGGGCCCGTATGGAACAAGCAGCCGAACCCCCTCAAGTGGCGGGTCCCGGTCGGCGACGCCTATGTGCGCACCGAGAGCAGCAAGGGCGAATACGCCTACTACATGGTCTCGGACGGCGACGTGCGCCCCTACCGGGTCCATGTCCGAGGCGCCAGCGTCACACACGGCGTGCACATCCTGGAACACATGCTCACGGGCGCCCGCATAGAGGACGCGTCCCAGATCATGTTCAGCATGGACGCATGTCCGCCCGAAGTTGATCGATAGGAGAAACCGATGGCCATCGACAAGACAGGAAGCATTTTAAGGCCTTTCACCGCGCTCAAGCACATCGCGGAGAAGCCGGATACGATCGACGTACCCCGCTTCTACCGCCCGGCGGCCGAGCGCTACCGCGGTTTCCACGTCAACGACCTTGAGAAGTGCATAGGATGCGGCACCTGCGCCGAGATATGCGACAACGACGCGATCCGCATGGTACCGCTCAAGGGCAAGGTAGCCGACGTTGGCAAGACCCAATACCGCCCGAGCATAGACTACGGCCGCTGTTGCTGGTGCGCCCTGTGCGTTGACGTATGCACGACAAACTCGCTGTCCATGAGCAGGGAGTACACGCATATAAGCCCGGATACAAATACCTTCTTCATCCTGCCCGACGAGAAGGGCATCCACGGCAAGGAATTCCCCGTGGGCTGGCACGCCGACGAGAAAATCAACTTTCTCGACCTCGAGCGGGTCAAAATGGAGGAGCTTTCAGCGGAAGAACGCGGCGCTTCCTTCATCGAGATCGTCAAGGGTTTCTCCAGGGAGCAGGCCCGGAAGGAAGCCAGCCGCTGCGTGTCGTGCGGGCTGTGCACCGCCACATGCCCCGCCCACATGAACATCCCCGAATACATCGAGGCAATATGGAGGGACGACCTGGGCGAGGCCGCCCGCCAGATGTACAAGACAAACCCGTTGCCGGACGTCTGCGGCCGTATCTGCACCCACGCGTGCGAGACGGCGTGCAGCATTGGCCAGCGCGGAGAGCCAATCGCGATCCGTTGGCTCAAGCGATACGCGATGGACCAGCTGTCAATGAAGGAACTCGGCGCCCTGGTCGGCCAGAAAGTGGTCAAGCAGCGCGGCGAGAAGGTCGCGATAGTCGGAGCGGGCCCCGCGGGTCTGGCCGCCGCGTACTACCTTGTGCTGATGGGCTACAAGGTTACCGTATTCGAAAAGTACCCGAAGGCCGGCGGCATGATGCGCTACGGCATGCCCGAGTACCGCCTGCCATACGAATCCATCGACAAGGATATCGACTTCATAGTATCGCTCGGCGTCGATATAAAGACCGGCGTAACGGTAGGCAAGGACATTCCCGTCGAGAAACTCCGCGACGACTTCGACGCGGTGGTGATGGCTACCGGCTTCCACGGCGGACGCAGCACCCGCGTGCCGGGAACCGACCACAAAATGGTGTTCCAGGCCGTCGACCTCCTCGCGCGCATCACCAAAGGCGAGGACTTCCCCGTCGAGAAGGAAATAGTCGTGATCGGCGGGGGAAACGTCTCGATGGACATAGCCCGGAGCCTGGCGCGCATGCAGAAGAAGAAGTACGGACAGGTCAGACTCACGGTCACCTGCCTCGAGACGCGCGACATAATGCCCGCTGACGACGAAGAGATCGAAGAAGGCACCGAAGAAGGAATCGTCTTCAAGCCGGGGCACGGTCCCGAGGAGATCATCATCGAGAACGGGGCGATCACCGGCCTAAGGGTCAGCCGTTGCACCAGGGTCTTCAACGACCAGAAACAATTCGCCCCGGAGTTCGACAAGAACGACATCGAGGTGTACTCGGGAGCCCAGGTGATCGAGGCTATCGGCCAGGGACCCGAGTTCGACGTCTTCGCGCCGTTCGCCTCCACGCTGGAGATGGCCGGCAGGCGGGTCAAGGTCGACGAGTACTTCCAGTCGTCGCTGCCCTGGCTGTTCGTCGTCGGCGACATCATCAAGGGACCGAACGTGATCACCGGCATCGAGACCGGCCACCAGGCAGCTCTCGGAATCGACTACTACATCGCCAAGAGCGCGAAGGACGAATTGACGCGAGTCGATGAATTGCTGGGCATCGCGCTCGCGTTCCAGAAGGGCCAGGTGGCCCAGCTGCAGAAAGCGGCCGGCGTATCCGGGATGACGAGCCTCCTCGAAGCCGAGCGGGTCAACCTTGCTCTCGTGGAGTCGCTCCTCTCGGGACGCAACACGAGGATACACCTGAGGCAGGAACTGCCCAGACTAGTCAGGCGCCGCGACTTCGCCTACCTCGACGCGCTCGTTCCCATGCCCGCTGGATCGGGGAAAGACGCTGGCGACACTATCGCCGCGCGCGCCGAGGCAGGCTTCCGTCTGTACAACGACCTGATCTTCCTCTCGAAGAGCAAGGAACTCGAGGCGTCCCTGGATACGCTACGGAATTATTACAGCGGCGTGTCGGAGCGCTTCACCGCGACAGGGGTTTGATTCATTGCCCGCAGACGGTGCCGCCAGAGCAGCGGCGGCGTCTGCGGGTCATCTTGCGCCGAATACCTCGGGAAGCAGGCGCGCGAATTCCTTTTTTACCACCCCGTAGCACTCGCATACCCTCGCCTCAAGGCCAGAGCGGTCGAGTATTGTAATGTGGCCCCGGGAATAGTTAATCAAGCCTACCTTGTGAAGTTTGCCCGCGGCGACGGTCACCCCCTCGCGGCGGACGCCCAGCATGTTCGCTATCAGCTCCTGCGTCATCACGAGTTCATTCGAAGGCAGCCTGTCCAGGCTAAGGAGGAGCCAGCGGCACAATTGCTGATCCACGGAGTGGTGCCGGTTGCACGCCGCCGTTTGAGCCATCTGCGCCAACAATGCCATTGTGTACCGCAAGAGCAGGTGCTGCAAAATTCCCGAACGATTGAACTCCATCCGGAGCGTAGAGCCGTTCAGCCTGAAGGCCTGTCCCTCGCTCTGGACCACGGCTCTGTTGAGCGTGCTCTCGCCGCCCATGAATACCGATATACCTACGATGCCGTCATTCCCGACGACGGCGATTTCGCCTGACGAGCCGTCGTCCATTACATGGAGCAACGACACGATCGCCGTGGTCGGGAAATACACGCAATTCATGTGCCCGCCGGATTCTGACAGGCTCTTGCCAAGCGGGAGTGTCATGAGTTCGAGTTGCGTCGATAGCCGATCGTATTCATCCTCGGGAAGAACCGATAGCAACAGGTTGGTCCGTGGATCATCGGGGTGATTTCCCCCAGGATTTGTCATACTGGTTCCTCCTGCCGATCCATGCCATCCAGGAAGAAGGCTTGTCCCACCAAGGACGCCAGAAGATGTATGCCGCCTGGAAAATACTTCTGCCGGCTTTTTAACGAAACGCCTGATATCATAAAAATCAGAGTTGCGTCGAGAGGCGTATAAAAAGAAAAATTACTATAGGGAGAGGCATTTCGCAATAGGATCAGTTCCATGCTTTTTGTAGGAATTCGGGAATCCCGTGTAGGCAACAGTCCTACACGAACTTGAACCGGCGCAGACATAGTGTATAGCGCACAGATATGAATATAATCATAACTTCCTTATGTACGCAAGCGAACAGACTTTCGAGGCCCCGGTAAGTAGTTTTCATCCAACAATGTTTCAAGGAGTCAATTATGTCGCTCTTGCAATTGGTTATCGGCCTCGTCGTGGTGGGAGTGGTTTTATGGGGAATCAATACCCTGATTCCGATGAGTTCCGCGATAAAGAAGATACTGAATATCGTCGTCGTTTTCGTGGTAGTCGTATACGTACTCCGATATCTGGGCATCTTCACCTTCGGCCCCAGGTTCTGGGTTTTCGGCTAGGCGACCTCGATCCAAGTTATCGAGGAGTCAGCCGATGACAAACGGACTCAAGAAAAAAATAGTCCGCACTTTCACCGACCATCTTGTCTCCCGCACGAATCCAATCATGGAAGAGCCCCTGCGATCGGAACTGTTCAGCGTCGAACAGATGCAAACCCACAGCAGGTTCCTGGCGGAAACGCACAGGATAAGCCAGTCGCGTTTCCGCTCTGACCGCTTGCTCGCCCGACTCGTCGAAAATGAATCGACGCTGAATAAAGCAAGGGACGACCTGGGCGAGGCTATTTCGGCCAACAGGAGGATTTTCCCGGCCGCATACTGGCTCCTCGACAACTTCTATCTTATCGAAGAGCACATATATACCAGCAAGAGAGATCTACCAAAAGGGTATAGCCGAGGCTTGCCAAGGCTCGCATCGGGCCAATCCGCAGGCCTCCCGCGGGTGTATGATATAGCCCTCGAGAGGATATCTCACGGGGACGGTCTCGTCGATCCGGATACGATACTTGGATTCCTCGATGCCTACCAGTCGGTTTCCGCGTTGACCCTCGGCGAGTTATGGGCGATCCCCATAATGCTGCGCCTGGCCTTGATAGAGAACCTCAGGCGGGTCGCCGTCCGGATATCCGCCGAGATGCGCGCGCAGAGCGAAGCCGACGTGTGGGCGGACCGGATGACGCTCTCCGTGGAGTCGGACCCTAAAAGCTTGATACTCCTGATTGCCGACATGGCGCGCTCGGATCCTCCGATGGTAAGTTCGTTCGTCGCCGAATTGGCGCGCAAGCTGCAAGGCAAAGGCGCGGCGCTCGCGCTGCCGATGACATGGATCGAGCAAAGGCTATCGGAAGCGGGACTCACGATCGAGCAACTCGTCCAGTCCGCGATGCGTCAGCAAGCCGCCGACCAGGTTTCGATAAGCAACAGTATCCGGGGACTTCGTTCCCTCGGAGCGGTCGACTGGAAAATCCTCGTGGAGAATACCAGCGTCGTCGAGAGGATACTGAAGGATGATCCATCAGGCTGCTACCGCAAGATGGATTTCGCCACCCGCGACAGGTATAGGCACGTAGTTGAAAAGACCGCAAGCAAGGCCGGTCTCCCGGAAGCTGACATAGCCAGCCAGGCGATACGAATGGCAACCGACAGTTGTCTCGAATCAGGCAAGGACGATCGTTTGGCCCACGTCGGCTATTATCTCGTCGACAAGGGTCATGTGGCTCTTCTCCGCGCAGTACACGTGCGTGCGACCGCCGCGGAAACATCCCGGGCGAATGGTTTTCGCGGCACGCTGTTTTTGTACCTCGGTTCCATCGGAATCGTTGCCGCCATCGTCACCGCGGCTCTTGGTTTCCTGGCCTACGCCGGCGGAATGCGCGCCCTGTCGATATGGCTGATAATGCTCCCGGCTTTGACGTGCGCGGTGGGGCTCGCGGTCGCGCTCGTCAATTGGATCGTAACGTTGTCCACCGAACCGAGATTCCTGCCCCGCATGGATTTTTCCGGCGGAATTCCAGCCGCGTCGCGAACACTCGTCATCGTTCCGTCAATGCTCTCAAGCACACGGCATATCGATCGCTTGGCCGAGGCATTGGAGATTCGTTTCCTGGCCAACAGGGACGACAATCTTTTTTTCGGGCTTCTGACCGATTATCAGGACTCCCCCAGCCAATCGGCGCCGCTCGACGGCGAATTGCTGCAATACGTACAAGGCAAGATCGAAGCGCTCAACGAAGAGTACGGGGATACAAGCGGAAACCCGTTCTTCCTTTTCCACAGACCGCGGAATTGGAACTCAGGCGAGCAACGGTGGATCGGCTACGAACGGAAGCGAGGCAAGCTGGCTGCGCTGAACGCCCTGCTTCTGGGAGGTAGCGGAGACGGCTTCGAATCGATAATCGGGAACATAAAGCGGCTGAAAACTGTCAAGTACGTTATAACGCTCGATACTGACACCCAGCTGCCGCGCGATTGCGCGCGGCAGCTGGCTGGAATCATGGCGCATCCATTGAACCATGCCGTATTCGATGAAAAGCGCGGTCGAGTCGTCGCGGGTTACAGCATATTGCAGCCGCGCGTCGTGGCGAGCCTTCCCGGCGCGCAGCAATCGCTGTACACGTGGCTCAACAACAGCGAACCAGGCATAGACCCGTATACGCGGGCCGTATCGGACGTATACCAGGACCTTTTCGACGAAGGTTCATTCATCGGGAAGGGAATATATGACGTCAAAGCCTTCGAGAACGCGCTCGAAGGCCGGTTCCCGGAAAACAGGATACTAAGCCATGACCTCCTCGAAGGGTGCTATGCCCGAGCGGGACTAGTAAGCGATGTTCAGCTATACGAAGAATCGCCCGCCGCCTACCACACTGACGCGGAGCGCCGCCGTCGGTGGCTCCGGGGCGATTGGCAGATAGCCCGCTGGATTCTTCCAACCGTGCCGGCGTTCGGTGGCGGATCGCGACGGAACGCGCTGTCAGCCTTGTCGAAATGGAAAATTTTCGACAACCTGCGGCGAAGCGTCCAATCGCCCGCCCTCACGTTCCTGTTCATTTTTGGTTGGTTGACGATGAGCGATTCCTTCCCTTGGTCAGTGGCCCTCGCGGGGATCATACTCCTCCCCCCACTCCTGATTTCGGGTATAGGTTTCTTGCTCAAATCGCGCGAGATGCCGCTCGCCTCCCACCTGCTCGGAGCGCTCAAGTCAAGCGCAATCCGGTTAGCGCAATCCGCGTTCACCTTTGCGTGCCTGCCGTACGAGGCTTTCGTATATCTCGCCAAGATCGTCCAGACCACGTGGAGGACGCTCATAACCCACAGGCACCTCCTCGAATGGAAGCCTTCTGAAGATCATGACGGGACCAAGCCCGGCGGCGTGGCGGGTTCGTTCCGTAGCATGTGGGTCGCTCCCGCGCTAGCCTTGGCGGCTTACGCGACATTGTTTCTTGTACGACCCTCGGCGCTTTCGGTCGCGGCGCCGCTCGCGGGGCTCTGGCTGGTTTCGCCGCTCGTCGCCTGGGCGATAAGCCGCCCCCTGGCCACGAAGCACGGATCGCTTACGGCAGGGCAGCACGAAAACCTGGGCAAGCCTGCCCGTAAGACCTGGTCGTTTTTCGAAACCTTCGTCAACGAAGACGAAAACTGGCTGCCTCCCGACAATTACCAGGAAGTGCCTGTTGCCAAGGTCGCCCACAGGACGTCCCCGACAAATATCGGGCTTGCATTCCTGGCGAACCTGACGGCCTATGACCTGGGCTACATGTCGGCAGGGAGCCTGCTGGACCGCACGGACCGCGCGCTCAAGTCGATGACGCGGCTCGAGCGTTACAGGGGCCATTTATACAATTGGTACGATACCAAGACCCTGGAGCCGCTCATTCCCCGATACGTCTCGACCGTCGACAGCGGCAACCTGGCCGCCCACCTGCTGGCGTTCGGAGCGGGTTTGGATTCTCTCGCCGACGATCGGATTCTTGGCACCAGATTCTGGGATGGACTGCGCGATTGTGAATCCATTCTAATTCGACTTCTAGGTCCCGACATTCCTCCGGCTCTGGAAAAATTCGGATTGCAATTGGAGGATGCGAGGAACGACCAACCCGTTTCGCTTTCCGTCGCATTTTCGCTGCTCCAGCGGCTGGCCGCATCGGCGAGCACCGCGAGCGAATCCATGGAAGAGGATACCGAAGCGCAGAGCAGATGGTGGGCGGAAGCCTTGGCAAGGCAAGCGCGCGATGCGCTACACGAGCTTGAACACCTGGCGCCGTGGCTGAGCCTTGGAATCGCGCTCGATCCGCGGGTCGACGGAGAAAGCGCCAGATCCATACCGAGCCTGAAGGAATTATTCGCGCTGGAAATCGAGTGGCTCAACAAGCAATGGACTCAAAGCACAGCCTCGCCGACGACTCAGGCAAGCGAAACCGCCAACGGATTGGAACTGTATGTCAAGGAGGGCATGGAAAGAGCGGAAGCCCGTATGGCCATGACAATGCGGATCGGGCAAAACCTCCTTGAGTTCGAGCGCGCCGATTATTCGTTCCTGTACAGCAAGCGTCGGCATCTATTCGCCATCGGATACGACGTCGAAGGACACCGGCGCGATTTGGGGTATTACGACCTCTTGGCATCCGAGGCGAGGCTCGCCAGCTTCATTGCCATCGCGCAGGAGGAAATTCCCCAGGAAAACTGGTTTGCCCTCGGACGCCTGCTCGTCGAGGCCGGAGGAAAATCGCTCCTGTATTCGTGGAGCGGATCGATGTTCGAATACTTGATGCCGCTCCTTGTGCTGCCGACCTATGAACGCACGCTGCTAGGGCAGACGTGCAAAACCGCCGTCGCCCGGCAGATCGAATACGGGCGCCAGCGAGGCATACCTTGGGGAATATCGGAGTCGGGATACAATTCCTTCGATATCGGCCTCAATTACCAATACCGGGCGTTCGGGGTTCCGGGCCTGGGCCTCAAGCGCGGCTTGGAAAATGACCTCGTGATAGCGCCGTACGCAACGGCGCTCGCCTTGATGATAATGCCGGACAAGGCATGCGAAAATCTCCAACGGCTCTCGGCCGAAGGGTTTGAAGGCGATCATGGATTATACGAGGCAATAGACTATACCGAATCGCGGGTACCATCGGGTCAGTCGAGCGCGATCGTGCGATCCTTCATGGCGCACCATCAAGGCATGAGCCTCATCTCGTTCGCCTCCCAGATCCTGGATCGGCCGGTGCAACGACGATTCGGGTCTGTTCCCCAGGTCAAGGCTACAATGCTGTTGCTCGAAGAGAAAATCCCGCGGGCGAACCGATTTGCCTCGCAAGCGGCGGAAATGCCGGAACTCCGCACCGCGACCGAGCAGTTGCGTTCATCGGCGAGGGTTTTCTCGAGTCCAGACACCGTAACGCCGGCGGTCCACCTTCTCTCGAACGGCAGGTACCACGTCATGGTCACCAACACGGGGAGCGGATACAGCCGCTGGAACGAGCTCGCGGTCACTCGTTGGAAAGAAGACGTTACCGCCGATGACATGGGCAACTTCCTGTATATCCGCGACGTGGCAACGGGGGAGTTCTGGTCAAACTCGTACCAGCCGACCTGCAAGCGGCCGGATCATTATGAAGCGATCTTCTCGGAAGGACGAGCCGAATTCCGTCGACGGGACCGCGACCTGATTACGTATACTGAAATCGCCGTATCTCCGGAAAACGATATAGAACTGCGAAGGGTCAGGATCGAGAATAGATCGAGAACGAAGCGGACAATAGAAATCACCAGTTACGCGGAGGTGGTCCTGGCAAAACCTTCCAGCGACGCGGTCCATCCGGGTTTCAGCAACCTATTCATACAGACCGAAATTCTGGAAGAAAAGCGCGCGATCCTCTGTACCCGCAGGCCTCGCTCGCAAGGCGACCCGACATACTGGATGCTGCATCTTATGACAGTGCGGAATGCCAGTGTAGTCCAAGTCTCTTATGAAACCGACAGGCTGGTTTTCATCGGACGGGGAAACACGGTCGCCTCGCCCAAGGCAATGAAGCAACCCGGCCCGTTGTCGGGAAGCAGGGGCTCCGTCCTCGACCCTATAGTCGCGATACGCAAGCGAATCGTGATAGACCCTGATTCAAGCGCGACGATCGACCTCGTGACCGGAGTCGCCGTCACCAGGGACTCAATCATGGACCTCGTGGACAAGTACCAGGACAAGCGCTTCGCCAACCGCGCGTTCGAGCTCGCGCGTACGCACAGCCAGGTCATCCTGCAGCAGATCAATGGATCCGAGGCGGATGCCCAACTCTACGGCCGGCTCGCCGGCCACATCCTGTACGCGCATGCATCCCTGCGCGCCGATCCCGGCTTCATCGCCGCGAACCGCCGCGGGCAATCCGGATTGTGGGGGTATTCCATCTCGGGCGACCTGCCGATCGTGCTTTTGCTCATCAGGGATCCGGCCAATATCGACTTGGTCCGTCAAATGGTCCAAGCGCACGCGTATTGGCGCCAGAAGGGTCTCGCGGTGGACCTCTTGATATGGAACGAGGAGCGGGGCGGTTACAGGCAGCAACTCCAGGAGCAGATACTAGGTTTGATCACGGCGAACGTGCATGAGAGCGCGATCGACCTCTCGGGCGGCATCTTCGTTCGCTCGGCCGATCAGATAGCCGTCGAGGACCGTACACTTATCCAGGCGGTCTCCCGCGTGGTAATAAGCGACGGCCGCGGCACGCTCGAAGAGCAGATTGACGGCCAGCTCAAGCCAAGGGCGAACATACCGCGGTTGGCAACGGTTAGAAACCTGAAGCATCATGCCGCGGCGAGGTTGGCAATTCATAGGGAACTGCTTTTTCCCAATGGATACGGGGGATTCTCGCTGGACGGGCGCGAGTACATAATCACCCTGCCCCGGGAAAAGGTCACGCCAGCCCCATGGGCAAACGTATTGGCAAACCCGGATTTCGGGACCATCGTCTCTGAGGCCGGGATGGCGTATACCTGGAGCGAAAATGCGCACGAGTTCAGGTTGACCCCCTGGCATGACGATCCAGTCTGCGATTCGAGCGGCGAAGCCCTGTTCATCAGGGACGAAGAAAACGGTCAATTCTGGTCTCCGACACCGCTTCCACGCAGAGGCGACGCGCCCTACGTCTCGAGGCACGGCTTTGGATACAGCGTGTTCGAGCACAGCGAAAAAGGCATAACTACGGAACTCTGGATATACGTGGCAAGGGACGCTTCGATAAAATTCACGAGGCTCAAGGTTCACAACGAATCGGGACGACCGAGACGGCTGTCCGCCACTTCCTACGCGCAACTCGTCCTCGGGGAGTTGCCTTCGAAGTCCGCGATGCATGTGGTCACCGAGATGGACGGGGAAACCGGCGCGCTGTTCGCCCGCAATTGGTACAATACCGAGTTTTCCGGCCGCGTCGTCTTCCTCGATGCCACCGGTGAGGGTCGTTCGATCACCGGCGACAGGACGGAGTTCATCGGTCGAAATGGAACCCTGGAAAATCCCGATGCGATGCGGCGCGTACGCTTGTCCGGAAAGACCGGGGCGGCGTTGGATCCATGCGCGGCTGTCCAGGTTCCGTTCGAGCTCGCCGACGGGCAAGCCTGCGAGATAGTATTCAGGCTGGGGAGCGGACGCGATACCGGCGAGGCCGTCCGTCTTGTAAGGCGGTTCAGGGTTCCAGGCGCCGCAAGGGAGGCGCTTGAAGCGGTCTGGGATTATTGGAATCAAACGCTCGGGGCGGTTCATGTCGAGACTCCCGACCCATCGCTTGATGTCCTGGCGAATGGTTGGCTTATCTACCAGGTGCTGTCCAGCCGGATGTGGGGACGCAGCGGGTACTATCAATCCGGGGGTGCATTCGGATTCCGCGACCAGCTTCAGGACGCCATGGCGCTGGTACACGCCGCACCCGATATCCTCCGGGCGCAAGTCGTATTGTGCGCCAGCCGGCAATATCCGGAAGGCGACGTGCAGCACTGGTGGCACCCGCCGGCCGGCCGCGGGTCGAGAACGCATTGCTCCGACGACTACCTCTGGTTGCCCATGGCTACCTGCAGGTACGTCGAGTGCACCGGGGACAGGGAAGCGCTCGATCAAGAGATTCCCTTCATCGAAGGGAGGCCGGTCGGTCTCGAAGAGGAATCCTACTACGACCTCCCCGATCGGTCGAACCTGACGAGCGATCTGTACGACCATTGCGTCCGGGCTATCACGCATGGCTCGAGTCGCGGCAGGCACGGCTTGCCCCTCATGGGGTCCGGCGACTGGAATGACGGCATGAACAAGGTAGGCGGGGACGGAGGGGGGGAAAGCGTCTGGCTGGCTTTCTTCCAGTACGAGGTCCTGACCCGTTTCAGCGGGATTGCCCTCATGAGGGGCGACCGCGCGTTTTCCGATCACTGTCTCGGGGAAGCAGCCGTACTTCGCGCCGCCATAGAATCCAAGGGTTGGGATGGAGAGTGGTATCGCCGCGCGTATTTTGACGACGGAACGCCATTGGGCTCGGTCGACAATGTCGAATGCCGGATCGATTCCATTTCGCAAAGTTGGTCGGTGCTCTCGGGAGCCGGGGATCCCGAACGCTCTCGGGTAGCGATGGAGTCAATATTCTGTCATTTGGTTCGTCGCGATACAGGCTTGATCAAATTACTGGAACCTCCTTTCGACACTGCGATACCGAATCCAGGGTACATCCAGGGATACGTTCCTGGCGTAAGGGAGAACGGCGGACAATATACCCATGCCGCGATCTGGTCGATCATGGCATTCGCAAAAATGGGTAGCGGTTTGCGGGCGTGGGAGCTATTTTCAATGATCAACCCGGTCAATCACTCGAGCACGCCCGAAACGGCAGCGGTATACATGGCGGAACCCTACGTCATGTCGGCGGATGTATATTCGATCCCCCCGCATACCGGGCGTGCCGGATGGACCTGGTATACGGGAGCGGCCGGCTTGATGTACCGCCTTATCATCGAATCCCTGCTGGGTATCCGCCTCCAGGCGGACACCCTCAACCTTGAACCGTGCGTCCCGAAAAACTGGCAAGGATTCAAGATCCGCTATCGATACCGGCACACCGTATATCAAATCACGTTTAGCCGCGCGCCGCCTGCTGATGCCAGCTTCACGATCCTGCTCGACGGGATAGTCCAGGCAGGGACGTCGATCAAGCTCGTCGATGACCGCGCCGAGCATCGGGTCGAAGTCAAGCTGTCGGGGGAACAGGTAGCGGGAGGCGATGAAGCGCAATGAACATGAATAGCTTGTGGGAATTACCTCCTATGTTCGGGAGCGAACAGATGATTACGCGCTGGAACAGTACCTTTACGGTATCAGCCATATCAAACCGAGATGACTGAACGTTGCCAGCCAGTTGATCGTCGGCGAAGCAACCTTTTCGGCGATCATCACCATCCACCAGGAGGATTCAATGAAACGAACTATCGTAATCGCGGTTCTCGTCGCGCTCGTGCTTGGCAGCTGCAACTTGGTCGGGTCGATCATCAACCCAATCATCGGCACATGGCAGACCGAAATACTCGGAGTCACCGTCACCTGCGTCTTCAACACTGACGGAACGTTCACGGATACCAATTCGCTTGGCGCGGTCGGCGTGACGCAAAGTGGCACGTGGGTCTCCAATTCCACGGCTATCGCGAAGACGTACTCCGACGAATCGGTCGACTCGTATTCGTACTCGTTCAATTCAGACAATACGGAGATGACGCTCGCGGCTATTCCTGACGGCATGTCGATCACGTATATTCGGCAGTGAGAACAAGCCCGGCTTGGGAACACGCCAAAAGGATTCCTGCCATCGCCAGACGATGGCAGGACCTACGTCGATTGCTTATTGCCGTTGTAGCCAAGAAGATGATGTCCAGCGCTGCTTCAATCCAGAGCCAGCGCAGTTTTTAACCAAAGATCAATCACAATTATGTACGCTTGCGAACAGACGGCTTCATACAGCTGGTGTAGTTTGGCAGTATATCGTGATTCATGGGCGGAAACGATCCATGGAGACTAGAAGGAGCCCGGCATGATCGAGAAGACGGAAACGACAGAAACGCGAAAATGGAACGCGATGATGGACGCGCTCGAGGCCAATTGGCTGGTCAAGATGGCTGATACCCGCGATGAATACCAGCGCGAGCGTCTGGCCATCCACATAACCAGGCTAGAGCCCCTATACGAGGAGAACACTTCGGCTTGAATCAATCCTCCCTGTGCATCCCTTGCTCTATGTCAGTTCGTTCTACTTCAACATCCAGTTCCATCCTGCCATAGCGGTTCTCCACCGATACGTAAAACCTGGCAAGCCCTATGATGAGTTCAAACTCCGCTTCCGTTTCAGGCGAATACGTAATAGGAGCCGTCCGCGTCTCCCCTTCGTATTCGCAGACCACCGAGGCTTCGCCCTTCCCCTCTTTGCCTATCGGAGCGAGCAGTTCGACGGAAAGCTTGCCTTTCCGCTCCTTCCCCTTCCTGTCGACGAACGCAAAGGGAAATCCCACAGCGTACTTGCCCGCGGCATCGAACACCACCTTGGGCGATTCGCGTACCACCCACATCAGATAGTACAGCTGGTCGTTGAAGTGCGTGCTCTTGTCCGTGACGGTCAGGCGCTTGCCGGATTGCACGCGAACAAGCTCCCGCCAAGGGGCGAAAGTCACTTCAGGAAGCTTGACGACCCCAAAATCGGTTCCTAGATCGGTGGACAACTCGTGCACGCCTGGATCGACGCCCTCGATCAGGAACGGCACGCGCCGGTCGCCGGTAGTGTAACCGGTGAACTCCCCGTCAAGGAAAACCTTGGCGTCTATCAGGTACGAGAATAGGGCGATAGTACCCGGGGTCTCGTCCCGCAGCGACAGGATCGACCTGCTCCTACCCTCTTCCTTCAACGATGGCCGCTTGCCCGCGAGCCGTTCGACCACCGACTCCGCGAGCGTGTGTATCAGGTTTTCCGTCGAGCCTGAGTCGGAGAAGGTGATCACCTTCGAGCTAGAGACGTCGACAAGCTTGAGAGTCAGCCGCACTTCAGGCCCGAGTAGGACGTACTCGCCGGCGATTATAAAGTCAGCGCCCGCGATGCCGTCAAACGCGCGTTCCGGGGACGCGGCTATCGCGGACATCGACAATTCACGCTCGGAGAGCAGCGCATCTATAGCGCTCCTGTCGACCAGCTCGACGGAACCGCTGGACGACAGGTCATACAGCAGGAGGCCATAGGCTATGCCGCCGATGTAGTCGTACCGGGGATCACCCGAGCGGTTCTCGGGCGACAGGACCGCGATCCTTGGAGCTGCCAATGCCGCTACAGGCGCCATTATGGCCGTCATGGTTGTGAGTACCATGGCAATATGCCGTATATCAGTTTTTCGCACGACAGACTCCCGGATGCAAGGACTGCTACAATGATCATAGGAGGTGCAACCCGCTGTCAAGACGGGTTGCATGCGACCGTATGCCGCCAAGTGGCGGGGCATTTCAACACTTATTATGGTATTAAAGTACCTTTTTACCTTTACGAACATAATGATTAGTGTTACACTTATAATAGACAAGATGAGATGCCATCGCTGACAAAATCCAAGGCGGCGGCCGAAAGGAGTTATTCATGAAAAAGCCGATGACCCAGACGGTATCATGGGTCGGCAAGGTGGACTGGGATCTGTTGCGGTTCCATGGCGACGAGTACTCCACCCACAAAGGCTCGAGCTACAACAGTTATGTTATCGAAGAAGGGAAGACTGTGCTCATCGACACCGTCTGGAAACCATACGCCAAGGAATTCGTCGACAACCTCGAGGCGGAGGGCATTCTGGGCAGGCTCGACGCTGTAATAGCGCAGCACGCGGAGAGCGACCATTCGGGAGCTCTTCCCGAACTCCTGGCACGTCGCCCGGATTTACCGGTGTACTGCAGCCCCAACGGCATCAAATCGCTCAAGGGCCACTACCACAAGGACTGGAACTTCAAGGTGGTGAAGACCGGCGACGAACTTGACCTGGGGAACGGCAAGAAGCTCGTATTCATCGAGGCGCCGATGCTGCATTGGCCGGACAGCATGTTCTCGTACATGACAAGTGACGCGATACTCTTCTCCAACGACGCCTTCGGGCAACATCTCGCAACCGAGAAACTGTACAACGACCTGGTCGACCAGGATGAGTTGTACGATGAATGCATAAAGTATTACGCGAACATACTCACGCCGTTCTCCGCGCTCGTGAAGGCGAAGATAGACCAGGTGCTCGCGCTCGGGCTCCCGGTGAACATGATCGCTACGAGCCACGGCGTCATATGGCGGGACAATCCGACGCAGATCGTGCTCAAGTACCTGGAGTGGAGCCAGGATTACAAGGAAGACCGCGTCACGATCCTCTACGACACAATGTGGGAAGGCACCCGCGCCTTGGCCGATACGCTCGCCCGCGCTATAAACGACGCCTCGCCGTCGACCACTGTGGTATCGCACTGCCTGTCCAAGTTCGACAAGAACGACGCGCTCACCGATGTCTTCCGCTCCAAGGCGATACTCCTGGGCTCTCCGACTGTAGGCAAGGGACTCCTTACAGCCGTCGCGGGCACTCTTGAGGAGATCAAGGGCTTGGCGTTCAAGGGCAAGAAGGCGGCGGCCTTCGGCACCTATGGTTGGTCCGGCGAGGCGGTCAAGCTCATGGGCGATTCGCTCACCAGCTCTGGCTTCGAGGTAGTCGACGAAGGCTACCGGGCCATGTGGAATCCGGATGAAAATGCGCTTAAGGCGGCGTACGAGTACGGCAAGGCATTCGCGGCCAAGATTTGATCCAAGGGAGGAATAACATGATAGAGAAACTTTACACGTACACCCGCACGGACGGCTTCACGATGGAGAAGATCGTCGACGACGAACGAGTGAACATCAACCATATAGTCCTCGCGCCAGGCGAGGCCGCGCCGACGCACGTCTCGAATTCGCATATACACCAGATCATCGTTCGCGGCACTTTGAGCCTGTCTCTGGAGGACGGCGCATTCAGCCACTACCCTAGTGGGTCGATGGTAGCCGTCCCGTTCAACCAGAAGATGGTCATCCAGAACCAAGGCAAGGGAACCCTTGAATTTTTCGTCGTCAAGGCTCCCAACCCCAGGGACATGCCGGCGACCAAGGCGTTGTAAGTGAATGCAAAGAAAATTTTGCACAGAGACACAGAGAGGAAAAGGATAGAAAACCAGGAGCAAGGAAAGTATAGCTACTTTCCAGCTCTCATTCATCTTCTCTGTGTCTCTGTGGTTCAATTTTCCCAACTCGGAGATATACGTCAACGCTGAAGGAAGGATCAGGCGTCCATCTTTGCGGCATGGCGGATAGCGCCTGCATCGAGGCGACCCTTTCCCAACCTCGCCGGCAAACTCGTGCCCGGGAATTTGCTTATGTGCATGGCTTTCAAATCACCCTCCTGCCTGATGGAGAAAG
>CAZKJA010000015.1:20580-21584 GCA_964552925.1 uncultured Treponemataceae bacterium | reverse complement strand
CCGGAGCGGTATATGAGCTACTATAATCCGGCGTACCTCGGGGGGATGGAGAAGGATAGGGTCTATTTCGATTGGTCTTACGCCAACCTCACGACCGGAGACCTCAACCCGGAGCGGGATGACGACGAGATCTGGTGGCTCAAGCAGAACGCCGATGGCAGTTACGCTACCTACGATCAGCAAGGCGGCAGCGTCACCGGCTATCAGTTGCCGATCGGCCCGCGGCTCGGCCTGGGGGCGGAGTACACCACTGCCAGCCTGGACAACGATATCCAGAGGCCGATTACCGCGACCACTTGGATGGAGTCGGGGCACGAATATAGTACGTACTTTGGGGGGATCCTGAGTTGCGGCTACAAGCTCAGCCCCGCATTGAGCCTAGGGCTTGGGGCGATCGTGCAGAGCCGGTCCCGTAGTTACTTCAGCGAATATATAGGCGACCCCCCGCCCGAGCAGGCCGACGAGAATAACTATTGGCTCGAGGGGACCATGTCATACGGCGGGATCCTCGCGGCCGCGCTCCAGAGTCCTGGAGGCGCCCTCGGCTGGGACATCGCTGCTTCCTGGACTAACGACACTCTGTACTACTTCGATACCGACCCCGCAGTCCAGGACTTCGTTCCCTACGGCGCGCCCCTCTACATCGAGCAGACCCTGTCCTGGTCGCCCAACGGCCAGAAGACCTTCCTCGCGCTCAAACAGGCGAACGACATCTACTTCGACCGCGATCTTTATTACGGCCGCCTCATGCCCTGCGTCGAGCAGTGGTTCTTCAACTTGTTCTCGATCAGGCTCGGCGCGGAAGGCTCGATCGTCGCGCGAGACGGAGCGACGGAGCTAGGCTGGGGGGCGACAGCCGGCGCGACGGTGAAGTTCTGGAAGTTCGAGCTCGACGCGAACTATACCCTCAGGCAGCGGCCTTCACGGACGCTCGCAGGAGTAACGATCTCCGAGTATGTTTTCTTCATCACGGTTTCCGCCGACGGGTTGCTGTTCGGCTGGTA
>CAZKJA010000015.1:2924-20563 GCA_964552925.1 uncultured Treponemataceae bacterium | reverse complement strand
GGGGGTCACGATCCCTGATTCGCCCTAATCCTGCCCGCCGAGTTCCAGTATCAGCTCGACTTCCCCGCGCGACAGCTTGACGGCGCGGGCTATCTCCTCGACCTTCCAGCCCTGGTGGGCGAGCTTGCGGACGGTCTCCTGGACCGACAGGCTCGGGGCGCCCTTGTCCTTGCCTTTTGCCTTCGGGTCGTCCTTGAGGATGTCGTTGAGAAGTTTCAGGTGGTCCTGGGTCTTCTTGTTCAGTTCGTCGAAGCGGGTCTCGGCGCGGGCCAGCCACTCGCGGGCCTTCTGGAGCTCGGCGGCGCGCTTCTCGGCGTCGGCGAGCGTAGCGTCGACCTCGTCGAGGCGGACGACTGTCGCGTCCAACTTGGGCTTCCAGGCCGCGACCTCGTCGAGCGAGCGCTTGAGGTCGATGACGCGGTCGGGAATCTCGCGGATATCCGCGTCTATCGTGCGCACGTTGCGCTCCAGCTCGGTCACAGCCTGGAAGTTCTTGTCGACGGCGTCGGTCGTGGCGTCGAGGATGTTCGATTTCTTCTCCAGCCTGTCGTACTTTTCGCCGGCCTCGTCGGAGGCTTCGGACAGGCGGCGGCCCTCGGCCTGGATCTGGGTGAGCTGGTCGTTGCTCGCGGTGACGGCGGCGAGTTTCTGGTCTACGGCCTGGGACAGGGTAAGGAGGCGCTTGAAGTCGTCCTCCATCGCGTCGAGCCGGCGCTTCTCGGCGAGGAAACGGGCTATCTTCTGGCCGAGTTCGTCCTCGAGCCGTTTGACCCTTCCGTACTGCGTCTCGAGCTCGGCCATCTCGGCGCGCCTCGACTCGACGCGCGCCATGTCGGCCTTCATCGACTCCATCGATTCGGACAGCGAGGCCTTGAGTTCGTCGGCGCGCTCGAACAGCCTGGTCTGCGCCTGGAACGCCTTCACCTGCTTGTCCATCTCGCCGAAGGCCTTCTCGCGGTTTTTGCGCTCCTCGTCGACGGCCGCGGCCATCTGGGTCTTGGTCGAATCGAAGCCGTCCTTGAGGGCCCTGGCCTCGCGCCTGTAGTCCTCGATCGCGGCGTTCATAGCGGCTACGGCTTCCCGGGTCTTTCGGGTGGCGTCCTGCGCGAGGGAGTCGTAGGAGCGGGTAAAATCATCCAGACCTTGGGCCGTCTTCTGCGAGAGTTCCTGCCGGAAGCGGCCGACCTCGTCGGAGAGAGCGCGAACGTCGCGGGCGAGCGCGTCGCGTTCCAGCTTGGCTGACTCGAGCACCTTGCGGCGTTCCTTCTCCCAATTGTCGGCGATGGCGGCGACGTCTGTCTTGAAGGATTCCGCGAGCGATGACACGGCGGTCTGCCGTTCTGCCTCCGCCGACTTCATCGCGGCGGCGAACTCCTTCTTCCAGGCGACAGCGTCGGACTCGAGGATAGCGCGGGCATCGTTGAAGCGGGTCTTGGCGGCATCCGTCGCCTGTGAGAGGGCCTTGGCGTCAGCTTCCGCCTGACGCTCGGAGCCGCGGACGCGTTCGCCCGTCGCGTGCTTCCATCGCTCTAGTTCGGCGTTCATATAGGCGTCGGCCGCGGCGCGGGCGTCGTCGAGGTCGGTTTTGACGGCGGCTTTGAGCGCCGCGAGCGCGTCGCTCGATTCGCCGATGCGTTCGCTTATCGCCTGCCTGTGCGCGTCGACCTGGGCTGCCAGCTTGTCAAGTTGTTCCTGGATGCGCGCCTGGGTCTCCGCGAGGCTTGCCCGCGCTTCGTCGGACCAGTCCTTGTTTGTCGATTCCCTGTCAGCGTCGGCCTCGCGTATAGACGCGGCGAGCCGTTCGTCCATCTCGGTCCGCCACACGGCGAACTTCGCGTCCGCGTCGGAGCGCCTCGCGTGGAGGTCGGCGAAAAACTCGTCCTCGAATATCTTCAGCTTCTCGGAGACGTCGGCGTAAGCCCTCGACTTGAGCGCGTTGATGTCGGCGTCCAGGTCCTTGACCGCGGAACGCACCCGCGCGGATTCGCCCCGGAACTCCGCCTCGAAGGTGGCCTGCCTCGCAGCGAGGTCCTTGCCGAACAGCGCGAAATCCTCCCCGACGCGGCGTTCGACTCCCGCCATCGAGTCGCGCAGGGCCGTTTCCATCCTGTCGGCGTCGAGCCTTACGCCTTCGAGCCTGGTGAGCCCCTGCTCGACCACGTCGCGCAGTTCGGCGGCGCGCGCGTCGAAACCGGCGAGGACGCGGCGCTCAAGGTCGGCCCCGCGGTCGGTGAACCGGGCGCTGAGCGCCGCGACGGCGGCATCGGCCTTTTTCTCCGCGGTGGCCAGCGAGGATGCCATCTCGGCGACGCGGGCGGCCTGGTCGGCCGCGCTTCCGTCAATCTCAGAACGGAACGCGGCGATATGGCCGGCCAGTTCGCGGGCTGCGGCTTCGGCTTCGGTCTTTGTCGCGGCAAGGCCTTCCTTGATCGACGCGCGGATCGACGCCTGGCGTTCGGCCGAGTCTTCCTGGTACGCCTTGAGGGCGTCCTTGATCTTGAGCTGGATCGACTGGGAAGTCTCGATGGCCTTGGCTTCGATCCGGGCATAGCGGTCTTCGTACAGGGTCTCGGCCTTCGTGACCTTGGCTTCCGCTTCCGCGATCCGCTCCGAAACGCGTTCGGCCGCTTTTTCCGCGTCGGCGTTGGCGTCGGCGAGCAACCCGTCGGCGTCCTTGCGCCAATCGGCCTTGAACGATTTTATTAGCGCCTGGGTCTCGTTGATTTTTTCCTTGGCCTGGTCGCGCAGGGTGTCGAACCTTGTGTCTATAGCCTCGCCGAGCTTCGCCCCGCGGGCGTCTATCTGGTCACGCAGCTTCTGGAAGCTCGCGTCCTCGAGGCGCTCGCCCTCTTCGCGCGCGCGCTTGAAAGCGTCTGCGAGGGTCGATTCGATGGCCCGGAAACGCTCCTCTGCGGCGCGTACCGCCTCTTCGTTTGTTTCGGCGACCGCCTCGGTGCCTGCTTTCGCCGCCAGCCTGAGCTCTTCCACCTGGGTCTGAGCGTCGTCGAGCGCGGAACGCGTCTCCTCCGAGAAGGCGGCGCGGAGTTCTTCCATCATATCCTTGGAGTCTGTTGCCATGCCCTCGCGGATGCCGGGGATCGAAGCCTTGATTCGCTCTATCTCGTCCTTGCTCGCCTTCAGTGTCCTGGCGACTCCGTCGACGAAGGCGCTCTCCTCGCGGATGGCGATGAGGTTGCCGTCGACGCGTACGCTCATGTCCTTGAGTTCGGTCAAAGCCCTGTCGTATTCGGTTATCTTGCCCGCCATGCCGTCAATCTGTTCCGCTCGGGAGTTGAGCGATTCCTCGGCGGCTTGCACGCGCCGGAGTATCTCCCTCGCGGCCTTCTGGTGGATTTCCAGGTCGATTGAGTAACCCTTGAGGTCTTCCGAGCGCTGATCGGCCCAGACGGACATATCGTCACGTAGCTTGTCCGCGTACTTTTTTACCTTCTCGAGCGAACGGTTGTCGCGGTCGAGTATCCGGTAGACGAGCAACAGTATCAGCGTGATGCCTATGGCGACGACGTTGCCGAGGTCGAACATGTTTTATTTCTCCCATGCTGGATGCCGACCGGAATAGCCGGCGGCCGGGCCCTGCCCGATCGTCCGAGTATATAGCACTCCCGTCGAATAATAAAGAATCATTAGTTCCTCGAATCTTGTGGCTATCAGTGAAATGTACTATCCCAAGTAGGGTGATTCATGATTGGACTACCACAAATGGTATCTTTTTAATGTGGCAACAAGGTTCGAGGAACTAGCTAAGGATTCAGATGAGATTTGTCCACCGCCCGCTTCCGGAGCTCGGCCTTCAAATTTTCCATGTCCTTGGGCATGAAGATGCCCGCGAACATGAAAAATACGAAACAGACGGCCCAGGCCCCGATGCAAATGACGAGGATCGAGTTTTCCACCGAGGTCTTGTCGGCGAGTATCCCTGCCAACAAGGGCGCGGCGGCGGATCCGATGGTCTCTATGAAGTTCTGCACGGCGTTGGTAGTCGCGCGTATCTCCGGTTCGGTCACGTCGAAGAACGAGGAAAGTACGTTCGGAGCGGCGAAGGGTATGAACAGCGAGGCGATGCACATGAGCGTGATGAAGGGAAACTTGTCGGCGTAGGGCACGCGTATCGCCATGTACAGGAAGATCGCACCCAGCGCGACGCCCGCCGCCCCGACGAAGACGCGTCCGTTGGGGGTTTTCCTGAACAGCCGGTCGCCCAGGATGCCTCCGACCGGATACCCGGCGGCCATCACGAGCACGGCCGGCACCATAGTCAACAGCACCTCGGCGTCGCTGAACCCCCTGCCGCCGGATCCCAGGTAGCCGAAAATATAGAAAGTTATCACCTGCCAGGGAAATACGCCTATGAAGCCTTGCAGGAACAGGACTATAAGGCTTTTCTTGCGGAACAAGGCTCCGACCGTCTTCCAGCTGAATTTGAACCTTTCCAGGTGCTCGACGCTCGCGAGTTCCGGTTCCGCCGAACCGCGCGGAATGTCCTTGACGCGGAAGAATATGACGAACGCCAGTACTACCCCGAGGCCTCCGGTCAGGTAAAACACCTTGCGCCAGCCCCAGGCGGAGCCGAGCGCGATAGCCAGAACCATGCCTATGAGGTATCCCAGCGGCTGGGCGACTTGCAGCAGTCCATAGATCTTCCCGCGCTTTGCAGGCGGGTAATAATCGGAAATCAAGCTGTATATCCCGGGATAGCTCGAGTCGTCGATGCCGGTCGAGGCCCGCGTCACGAGGAATATGGGGTAGGTCGGCGCAATGGCGTTGAGCCAGGTGGTACAACCCCAGATCAGAGATGCGAGGGCGAGGAGCCGAGGCCTCGCGAAGCGGTCGTAGAGCCAGCCCCATAACGGGTACGCGATGGCTCCGACCACGACGGCCAAAGTGTTCAACAGCCCCCACTGCGTGTAGTTGATGGAGAATGCTTTCATGATCTGAGGCTGGAGCGGACCGATAAGGAGTTTGTCCGTCTGGTGGAGGAGCATGAACACAAACATTGTGACAAACGCTATACGGGCGTTCCGATTGGTATTTTCGTTTCCTGTACTCATGATGGGAGGAGTCTAATTCACCGGCTTCCTTGGCGCAACCCGCCCGGGCTAGGAGTTAAGCTCGCGGCTTCTCCGTGCGGCGGCGTCGACGGCGTCCATCACTATTGCGCGGAAAGCCTTGCGCTCCAGGCTGTGGATACCGGCCATAGTCGTGCCGGCGGGCGAGGCGACGATATCCTTGAGTTCGCCGGGGTGCCTTGCCGATTCGAGGATTATCTTCGCGGCGCCCATCACGGTCTGGGCGGCGAACTCGTACGCCTGCACTCGGTCCATGCCGTTGAGCACGGCTCCGTCGGCCAACGACTCGATGAACAGGAACGCGAAGCCGGGGCCTGAGCCGGACAGGGCCGTGACGGTGTCGAAGAGGTACTCTTCGACTATCCTTGCTCTGCCTACGGTCGAGAACAAGGCGATAAGAGCGTCGATGTCTTCCTTGCGCGCCGATTCGTCGTGGCATATAGCCGTCATGCCGAGGCCGACCGAAATGGGGAGGTTGGGCATTATCCTGACGACTACGGGGACTGCCGCCGTCGATGTGGAGAAGTGGGCCTTTATCGCGTCAATAGTGACGCCGGCGGCCATCGAGATGACGAGCGCGTCTTTCTTGACGCTCGAACCCGCGTCCGCGAGCACCTTTCCCACGGCGTGCGGCTTGACGGCTATGAAAAGCCAATCCGAACGTTCGGCAAGCTCCTTGATGTTCGAGGCGATGCGCACAGGGTAGCGTTTGGCCAGGGCCTCGGAGCGTACTGGCGTACGGTTCCAAACCCAGACATCGTCCCCAGCGAAAGCGGGGCCGAGCGCTTCGAGCATTATATCCACGATTTTCCCCGCTCCGATGAAGCCTATGGTCTTTCCCATTATCGATGTTCCTTTTCCCTGGCCGCAAGGATTGTCTCGAATGCGCAGGCGGCCAGGAAAAACCTGAACCCTCCGTGTGCCGCGAGTTCGTCGTCGAGCGAAGCCTCCGCGAGTATTGTCGCGGTTCCCGTATCCGTGGAATCACCATCGACGATGGCCCTGGCCACGGCATCGCCATTGGATCCATTGTAGATGAACGCCGTCACCTTTTTCCTTAAATCCGCCAGTTCCGCCGTCTCCAGCGTATCCATGAGGGCGGAGATGCCGTCGGACGGATCCGCGGAATATCGGGAGTATAGCAAATAGAAGCCACGCAGGCCTCCGAGTATGCCCGCCATCGACAGAACTATCTCGTCGAAGACGTACGGCGGCGGCGTTTTGTTCTTGAGGGCCGTGACAAGGGCCGGCACCGAGGATGCGCGGCCGAAAGTCTCTATGGCGGACGTGGCTGCGATCATGAGACGGGGATTGTCGGTGGACGACACGAGAGCCTCGATGGCTGGCAGGCTCTCCAGGTCCCCGAGCTCGGCGAGCGCCGTTATCGAGGCTCCCCTGAGCATGTAGTCGTCGGCGTCGAGCGAGCGGCGGAGCGTTGGGATCGCGGCCGCTGCGTGGCGTTTGCCGAGGATCCTTGCCGCGACGTAGGCTGTCGTGTAAGGGTTGCGTTCTATCTCCTCGGTGATGGCATCGATGGCATCGGCTGACAGGCGGTCGAGGTTTTCGAGCGCGCGCAGAGCCTCGAACCTGACAGCCAGCCGCGGGCTCGAAAGGTAGGGCAGGAGTTCGCGTTCGGCCACTGCGGCGCCGTAGCCGCCAAGTTCCCTTATCAGCTTGGTCTCGCCGGCGGGTGTCCCCGTTTTTTCAAGCCGTTCTAGAATTCCTATCACCTTGAGGTCGCGCATCGACAACAGTACGCCCAGCGATTCGCGCACCGAGCTGGCTCCTGGGGCCTTGAGCTTCAGGGCTCCCATCGCGGCGAAGACGGTGACGAGGAACGAGATCAGGTACAGCAGCCGGTACGACATCGCGCTCGAGGCGCCCGCGGCCTCGACAGCGTCCAGGAAGATGCCGCCGAGAGTCGATCCCAAGGCTCCGCCGAGGCCGTAGACTATGTAGTATATGACCCCAAGATCGACTACCCAGGCTGGTTTCACTATGGAAAAGAAGTACGACTGCCCCGCGATCTCTTCGCCCGCGATCCCGAATCCGCCGAGGAAATTGAGCGCGATGAGGAACATCGCCGTCACAATGGCCGATCCCAGGTTCGGGCTGACAGCGGCGGGAACCATCGCCAGCGCGGTGACCGCGATGAATACTACATACAGCGGTTTGGAACCCAACCTGTCCATAGCCTTGCGCGAAAGGTAGCCAGCGGCGAGGCTTCCCAGGTTCATAGCGACGAAATACAGCATGACGAGGCCGGCGTTCTGCGCGTACAGCACCCTCGCGTGCGTAACGATGAAGGTGCGCGCGGTGCCGGCCGAGAACGACAGGGAGCCGAATACGGCGACGAAGTGCCTGAAACGCGGATCGGCCCAGGCTTCCTTCACTGTGGCGACAAGCGACGAGCCCACGGCCGGCCTGTACGCCTCCGGTTCGGGCAGGCCGAAGAGGAAGGCGACGCTTATGCAACCGACGATCACGCCTGCTCCCATCAGCAGCCCGTAGACAAGATTGCCGCTCCAGCGCCCCAGTATGAAGGTAGTCGCCACGCTGGCCACGAGCACTGTCAGGCTGTTTATCATCATGACGCTCGACAGGAAGGCGCCCCTGTCGCGCTCGCCTGCCATCAGCCCGAGCAAGGGGTTGTTGCCTATCATGCCTATGCCCCTGAACACGTTGAACGCGAGCGTTCCCGCGAACAGGAGCGCGAGCCCCCAGCCCGGCTCTCCCGCGGCGGCGAGGAACGGCGCGGCCAATGCCAGCACCATGCCTGTATACCGGAGCAGCCACGACCATCCGAACACAGTGATTATGCGCCTGCCCAGGATCGCCCGCCTTCCGATCGGCATGAACAGGAAGGTCAGGAAGTTGAGCGAGCCGAGGATGCCTATGTACGTGCCGGTCGCGCCGAGCTGGAGCGCGAAAAGGCTGGGAATGTTCCCGGAGAGGAAGATAAAAGCGATCACGTTGAGGATATTGAATACGAAGTACCGGACCCTGTCGCGTTCGAACCTGGTTTTGGGCCGTGTTGTCAAGCTTGGGGCGCTCATTCTGCCTCGGTGGACGCGTACGCCGCTGGAGGTTTGACGACAGCCTTGCGCTTCCAGCGGCCGCCGAGGTAGTACCAGGTCGAGAACGAAACGCCCATCAGCCACCCGGCCGGCACGCTCCACCACAGGCCGTCCACGCCCATGCCGAGCGGACCGGAGAAGAGCAGCGCGCAGGGTATCCGTATCACCCAGAGCGCGAGTACTGTGTTGATCATCGGGATGAACGAGTCCCCGGCGCCGCGCATCACCCCGTTGTTGATGAACATCGTGGAGAACAGCACGTAGGTAAGCCCGACTATCCTGAGGTAGCCCGCTCCTATCGCCATCACCTCGGCGTCGCGCGTGAACATGCCCATCAGCGCTTCGCCGAAGAGTATCACGGTGGCTCCTACGATGACGGATATTGCCCCGCCTGCCAGTGTCGCCGACAGGTGTCCGCGCCTGACGCGGTCGGTCCTGCCCGCTCCCATGTTCTGTCCGGTGAACGTTGATATCGCCTGGCCCAGGTTCATCGCGGGCATCGACGCGAAGCTGTCCAGCCTCGAGGCGGCCGAGTACGCGGCTATCGTCGCCGTGCCGAAGCCGTTGACTATCCTCGAGAGCGCCATCATCCCCAGCGACACCATCGTCTGCTGTACCCCCGTGGGCAGGCCTATGCGGAGGCTGTGGCCGAATAGTGTCTTGTCGAATTTCAGCTCGCGTATGCTCAGCCTGACGAGCTTGTTGCGGGCGTTGAGGTAGACGATGCCCCCGGCGAATGAGGTTCCCTGCGAGATGATTGTCGCCCACGCGACGCCGGCCACGCCCCAGCCGAACCCGACGACAAATACCAAGTCGAGCGCCACGTTGAGCAGGCTCGCGACTACCAGCAGGTACAGCGGCGTCTTGGAATCGCCAAGGCCCCGCAGGATCGCCGAGATCGCGTTGTAGCCGAACATCGACAGGAGGCCGCCGAAAATAATCTTGAGGTATACCGAAGCATCGCGGAACACATCCGCCGGAACGTTGAGCGCGTGGAGTATAGTGTCCGTCAGCAGTACCCCGAGGATGGACATGAACAGCCCCGCCCAGAAAAGCGTGATGTAGCCGGTGTCGACAGTGGCTCGAACCTTGACGAAGTCCTTGGCGCCGAAATACTGCGCGACCAGGACGGTAGTGCCCATCGTCAGCCCCATCACCAGCGATATCATCATGAAGATGACCGGAAAGGCCGTCCCGACGGCGGCGAGCGCCGCGGTTCCGACGAAATTGCCCACGACTATGCTGTCGACCATCGTATAGAATTGCTGGAACACGTTGCCGATGAGCATCGGGATCGCGAACGTTATTATTGCCTTCGTCTCGGGTCCTTGCGTTAGGTCCTTCATGCTGCTCCGGGTGCCTGCGGGATTGTACTCAGTGTACGGTGTTTGGCCGCCAAAGGACAAGGACTCGGACCCGGCCTTGCGCGCGTGCGTGCTCCGGCGCTAGGCTTGGGGCATGAACCTTCCGTTTTTCAAGCTTCGGCTCGCTTCCCATCCATGGATACTCTTCGACCGGACAAAGGGCAAGGCTCCGCAGGCGACAGCCGCCGGGGAACCCGACTGGGGTGCGGTGGCTGCCGATATTTGCAGCCGCGTCAGGGGGGCTTCCGCTGAGGGTTTGATAGTGGTGAACAAGGAAGACGGATCGAACCTGGTGGATACTTGGGACAAATCCGGCACCCCGTGTCCGCCCCCCCCGGCGGCGTTGCTCTGCGCCTCGAGATGGCTTTTCGACGCCGGCATGGCCGGTTCCGATTCGGTGCTTATGCGTTCCAGGTACGGCGATTTCGACACTATTGTGATCGATTCGAGGAATTTCGGCATCGCGATGGGAAAACCGGCCGGAGCCGAAGGCCGGCCGCTCGATGACTTTGCCGAAACCGGAGGCTTCGGGCTGCCGCGCATCGGAAGCGAAGGCGTCGTCGTGCCCCTCGGGATGGCCGGACACGGCATCGAGGTGACGCTACGCGACCGGCCGTCCCGCCCCGGCGCCCCGCTTGGGAAAAGCCGCGGAGGCACGCTCCGGGATGGAGTGGACCGTATCGAGGCGCTGGTAGTCGCCAGGCACGAGTTGCGCGCGCGCTCAGGCGCCCTGGATCCTGTGTACTCGGCGGCTGCCGTGCTCGCCGCGGCGGTCATAGCCGATTTTGGCGACAGGGAGGCCACCGTGGTCGACGGCCGGGAACGTCTTGTGGCCCAATGGCCGGAAGGCGAGTCAGTGTTCGTCGCGGGGGCGCCGTCGTACTGTATCTCCGGTGAGTTTTGGTCTCCAGGCAGCTAGCCCGAATATCTCACTCCGCGGGTTCGATTCACAAAAAATACGAGACGCGGTAATCCCTGGCGATCTCGAAGCCCATCGAAAGGTAGAGCGACCTTGCTATCAGGTTGCTCTTCTTGACGAAAAGCGAGACGTTCCTTCCGCGGGAGATTATGTCGTTGACCAGGGAAGCAACTATGCCGCGCCCTATTCCCTGTCCGCGATACGCCGGGTCGACGAATACTCCGCCAACCTGCTCGGTCGAGAAGCCCAGGGCGTTGGTCTGCGCGCGGGCGACGACCCTGCCGCCGGTTTCCGCCAGGAATACCGTCAGCCTTTCGATGCTCTTCGCCTGCGATGCCCTGCACGCCGCCGGATCGAATATATGGAGTCTTGTAAGTACCTCGGCGCGCTCATATTCGGCGGCCAGGGGGTACAGCGCGTCCAGGTCGCTGGCGTTCGCCCGGCGGTACACTACGCGAGCCCCTCCCTCCGCTGCCTGCTGCTTGGCAACGGCCGCCCGCCCGAGGCTCATCGCGTCGTACGGAATATCGAGGGCGGACTTCCAGCGCAAGGCCCTCATGAGCGCCGATACATGGTCCGCGGCGCCCAGGCACGCCGAGGGCTTGTAGGCTCGGACCACCCTGGAAGCCCGCAACCCTTCCAATATCGCCGCCGCGGGTCCGGTGAAATCATCGAGCACGGGGAAGGCGGTACCGCTCGAGGAAAGCAATACCGCGGCACGGATCGGCCGTGAGACGGTCGGATCGGCTCCAGCCGGGTCGGTATACAGGTAGAGACCGCCCCGCCCGCGCTTGAAGGTCGCGAGGGAACCGTCCCTGGCGAATGCCCTGTTCGAGAAGCCGGTGGCGTACGACTCGCGCGTTTCCACGAAGCCCCGTATCGCCTCGGAATCGTCTACGGATGCACGCTTCCAGCCGGACTGAGCCGACCCGGCCTTTCCTTCGCGTTCGCTCAGGGCTTCAACCCGATCGGGAGCCTTCCGGGCGCCTCGACGTCTCCCCCGAGCACGGCGAAGGCGGCCCGGAACGATTCGCGCGAATACGAGTAGACCGCCACGATCGTAGCGTAGTCGGCGAACTCGAGCGCATGCGATGGATTGAGCGCCGATACGACGTACAGGCGCTTGCCCGCCTTGCGTACAGCCCTCGCGTACGCCGCTCCGGCAGGGTTCGCGACGCATACTATCGCGGCGTCCGCGCGGGACAGCTTCCAGGCGAAGCCAGCGAGTTCCGATTCGAGCGGCATATCGTCGGGTTGGTACGAGAAGTGGAACGGATCGGTGCCCGGGAACCTCGCCTGGGCCTCCGCAAGGAACTCGCCGAAGGGTCCCGCCGCCACAGTGCGTCCGTCCGAGGGGGAGGGCAGACCGGCGCTCGTCACCAGAGTCGTGCTCCGCACCGCCTGATCCTGGAAAAATGCGACGGATTCTTCGGTCCGCAGCAAGCGGTCCGGGCTCTTGTCCGCGAAAACGCCCGCGCTTCCCAGGGGCAGGAGCCATCGTACCTTGGCGCGGAGCACCCGCCTGGCCGACTCGTCGACCCGCGCGCGGAACGCCGCGTCGTTCTTGTACAGCGATATCAGGCGTCCCCACACCGCGTCGTTGAGCCCGAGCGTCGTGCTGAACATCAGGATGTCGTTGCCCGCCCGGAGCGCCTTTTCGGCGGTTTCCGATAGGCCGCCTGAGCTCGCGGCGCCTGTCATCAGCAGGTCGTCGGTTATCACGAGGCCGTCATAGCCTATCCGCTCGCGAAGCACGGTCTGGATTATGTATTTGGACAGCGAAGCCGGTTCCCTGGAACCTGTGATTTTAGGAAACGCCAGGTGCCCGGTCATCACGCCGGGGAGGCCTTCGGCGGCGAGGAGGCGGTACGGTACGAGTTCGCGGTTCCACAAGGTTTCCTCGTCGATGTTTATCACCGGCAGGATCCCGTGCGAGTCGAGTTCAGTATCGCCGTGGCCCGGATAGTGCTTCGCCATCGCCACGATCCCGGCGTCGGCCATGCCGCGGACCCAGGCCGCCGCGAGTATCCCCGTGTCCATCGGGTCGGACGAAAAAGCCCGCGGGCCGATGATCTTCGACGCCGGGCGGGTAGCCAGGTCGACGGTCGGCGCGAAATTCATGGTAATACCCAGCGCGGCAAGTTCGAGGCCGATGTAGTAGGCGCTCCGGTACGAGTCGCTCGGCCACGCGGACGCGCCTATCGCCATGTTGCCCGGCGTCACGCTGGTGCGGCCTTTTACGTGCCGTATCCAGCCGCCTTCCTGGTCGGTGGCGATGAATGGAGGCACGTCGAGCGAGCCCTCGGCAGCCGCCGACTGTATGGCGTTGACCGCGTTGGCCAGGCGTCCGGTATCCTCGGTGTTCCACCCGAATATCTTGACGCCGCCCAGGCCGCGCCTGCGGATCCAGGAGTACAGGAGGGGTGTAGGTTGGTCGCCCTCGTAGGAGAGCATGAAGACCTGACCTAGACGCTCTTCCGGCCCCATCCTTTCCATAAGGCTGTCGACGGCCGCTTCCTCGCCGAGGCCGGCGAGCGACCAGAACGGGGACTCGGCCGGCTGTGTTTCATTGGAAACGCCGTCCCGCTTGCCTCCGCTGTTGCCGATTCCGGCGGCCGCGGATTTAGGCTTGGCCCGGCCCGGGGAGACGCGGGCGACGTTCTCGTCGGCCCGGATGGGGACGGCATTCAGGCCGCCTCCCGTCGCGCTCAGGCCCGCGTCGACCCTTGGATGGTCGCCATTTTCGATTTTAACGGAGCCGTGGGCGACCGAGCATGAAAAAGCTATGGCGACGACGAACGCCGCGGCAGCGACTACCACGGTGATCTGCCATTTGCGCATGCTTGCGGACATCCCGGCCCTGGCCTAGGTGTAGGCCTTCCCTTCGATTTCGTCTATGTACTGGGCGGCGCAATGGGCCGCGACCGCTCCGTCGGACACGGCGGTTATCACCTGCCGGAACGGAGTCACCCGGACGTCGCCGGCGGCGAACAGGCCGTGAATGCTCGTCTCCATGCGGTCGTCGGTGATTATCGACCCGCTCTCGTCCTTGGCCAGTTCCGCTGGCAGCGATGCGGTCTGAGGTATCGAACCGACGAAAATGAATACCGCCGGCAATTGTTCCTCTGTTATCTCTCCGGTCTTCACATTCCTGAGCACGACGCTCTCGACAGCTTTCGAGCCCTTGATCTCCTCGACTACAGTCTCGAAGCGCACTTCGATCTTCGGATTCCCGAGCACGCGGGCCGCCAGGGCCTTCTGCGCTCGGAAGCGGTCCTTGCGGTGGACCATCAACACCTTGTCGGTCAACTTCGAAAGGTACATCACCTCGTCGCACGCCGCGTCGCCGCCCCCGACCACAAGCATGCGCTTGCCCCGGAAGAAGGGGCCGTCGCAGGTGGCGCAGTACGACACGCCACGTCCGCCGAATTCCATTTCTCCCTTGACGTCGAGGTGCCTGTGCTTGGCTCCGGTGGCCGCGATCACCGATTTGGCCTCTATCGGGCCGTCGCCGGTATCTATGATGAAGATATCGCCGACCTTGCGCACGGCTTCGACATTCGAGGAAATCACTTCGGCACCGAAGGCTTCCGCCTGGGTTTTCATCGTCTCTGACCAGGTATAGCCGTCCACCGGTTCCGGCAAGCCCGGATAGTTTTCCAGCCGGTCTATGAGCAAAGCCTGACCCCCATGGGCCAATTCCTCGATGACGAGCGTCTTGAGGTTCGCGCGGGCGCCGTATTGGGCGGCACCCATCCCGGCCGCCCCGGCACCTAGTATTGCAAGATCGTATTTACTGCCCAATTGAAACCTCCATGACCTCAAAGGTATTTATCGATATCCTATAATACAAACAGACCGGGCGTTTGTCACCGTCATGACAGGCCTCGGCGGAAGGATACACGATTTTGAGGCGGATGTGCGTATCGAGCCCGTGCATGACCCGTAACACTACAGCGTCCGCGGTCTGTCTTGCCCTGGCCGTCCTGTCCCTGGCGCTGTCCGGGGCGTACGCCGAGGCGCCATCCCTGCCGCCCGGCTACCGCCTCGAGCCGTCGCCCGAAGTATCCACCCTCGCCGCCGGTCCCGGCTCCCCTGGTGCGGCGGCCCTGCTCGACGCCGCAATCCTGTTCTCCGGAGCCGGTCCGGCGCGCGCCGGGGCCGCGAGCGAGCGAGGGCTGGATGCCTTGGAGAAGGCGCGCGCCTTGGCGGGTTCCGAGCCGGACGAGTACGCCAGGGGAAGCATGGTGCTCGATATTGTCCATGCAATAATTACCAACTACAGCGAGCTCGAGACGCGCCTCGACGTGGCCCTGTTGGACGGCAGGTACAACTGCGTCGGATCGTCGACCCTCTACGCGATCCTCGCGCGCGCGGCCGGGCTCGAGGTCCGCGGCGTGATCCTGAGCGACCATGCGTACTGCTACCTTGCGATCGACGGCAGGCGGGTCGACGTGGAAACGACCGTAGCCGACGGGTACGACGCCACTGTCCACCGACTTGTGTCGGGCAACGCCAAGGGCGTCGATACCGGCGTACGCGGTGTGGTCGCCCTCGCGCTCAGGAACCGGGCCACCCTGCTCGAAAGGGCCGGTCGCTGGCCCGAGGCCCTGGCCCTCGCGGTCGATGCCTACGCGTATGTCTCCGGAGGCGCCGATGGCGGGAGCGGGGGCGATCCGTTTGCCTGGGAAACTCTGGCCGGCCGGGTGAACAACGCCGTCGCGGGGCTGTTCAACGCCGGCAGGCACACGGACGCCCTGGCTCTCGTTGACCGTGCAATCGAGCTGTACGGCGCGGTCGACGCTTTCGTTGAATTGAGGAAGCTGGCCCGTGCCGGCAACCTGGCCGACGCGCTCAGGAAGGCCAGCCCCGCCGACGCCTTGATCCTTGCGGACGAGGCGCTGCTCGCCGGCGACATCGACGCCGACACGCTCGAGAACGCCTTTTCCTACGCGTATACGGCGCTCGCCGAGGAGAGGCGCAGGGCTGGGGACCATATGGGAGCCTGGGTAATCGTGACGGAAGCGCAGAGGCGCTTCCCCGGGTCGGCAGCCATGGCTTCGCTTGCCGCAACGGCGCGGGCCAACTGGGTAATCTCGGTGCATAACGGTTTTGCAGCTCTTTACAACGCAAGGCGCTACGATGAGGCGATCGCCCTGGTCGGCGAGGCGCTTGAAATAGTCCCGGGAGAACCCCGGCTGCTTGACGATATCGCCGCTGCCCGCGAGGCCTTGCCCTGAGCGTGTCTGCCGCTATGTCGCCTTGACAGGCAAACGGAGCACAGTGGAGGCTCCATTTGAATCGATCCGTTCCAGCTTGGCGCCCAACTGCCCCGCGAGCGCGTCGACGAGGTCCATCCCTATGCCGCTGGGACGGTCATCCTTGTTACGCTTCGCCTCGGAGGCGCCGAAGCCGATGCCGTCGTCGGAGACGCTGAACACCTGCGCGCCGTCAACCTCGTCGAGCGATATTGTGATGGTGCCGCCGCGACCGTCGGGGAAGCCGTGCTTGAACGAATTGGATACGAGTTCGGTCGCGATGATGGAAAGCGGCATCGCGATGTCTATGGAAAGCAGGCGGTTGTCCGCACGGACCTGCACATCGATGCCCCGCATGCTTGCATCGTGTACGTCGGACAGGTACTCGGCGAGCCGCGCCAGGTAGCCCGCCGCCTCGACTCCCTCGAGCGAGGTCCCGCGGTAGAGCTGCTCGTGCACGAGCGCCATCGATTGTACCTGGGTCTGGCAGTCGACGAATACCTTCTTCGCCCTCTCGTCTTCGACGCAATTGCTTTCGAGGGACAAGAGGCTGGAAATCACCTGCATATTGTTCTTGACCCGGTGGTGCATCTCCTTGAGAAGCAATTCACGGACTTCGAGCTCCCTGGCCATCTTCGATTCCGCCTCGTGCCGTTCGCTGACGTTGTGGATTATGCCGACCGTCCCGAGACCCCGCCCCTGGAATTCGGGCAGGTTGATCCCAAGGCTGGAAACCTCTCCCCACGCATCGACGCTCGCCTTGGTCCATTCGTCACCGGAACGGTGCTGCAACCTCACTTCAAGTCCTTTGGTCATCCGTTCGCCTGAACGCCGCTCGTCGAACAGCTTTGGCGCGCTGTCAGGTCCTGTCTTGATTCCCTCGTATCTGCGAAGCACTATGCTCCTGTCGACTTCCGGCAAGTCATTCGGATGCACTACCTCCGCGAAGTGCTTGCCCAGCAGCTCGGCGGGTTTCCAGCCAAGCTGTGCCACCGCATCGTTCAAATATACAAAGCATCCATTTCCGTCAAGCACGTACACGATGTCCGGTATTATGCGCATAAGGTTCATGTAGCTGCTCTCGGTGTGGATGGAGTACGAGTTTTGCCTGTTGATGCTTTCCCGTACCGAGGCGCATTTCCTGACGAGCGTCGGGACGAGCCGAGTCCACGCGCCATCCTTGTCCTTCGGAAGGAAGGCGCTGGATTCGTCAGAGATGAACTCGGCCAGCTTGGCGGGATCTATGTCCGGATTGACGAGCAGGACCGCGGGAACGGGCCACAGGGACAGCCAATCGGCAAAAGCGCCTCCGGCGAATTCCGTGTCGGTAAGGATGACGTCGGTATCGCCGAGCATGAGCTCGACCGAACTTAGGTCGACCGCTTTCGAACACACCATGCCGGACTTTGTAAGGCTCGCCTGCACCATTGACGATTCAGCGTCATCCGACAGCGAGACAAGCACCCGTATATTGGCCTGCATCTATGATCGGCTCCTTCCGCCGCTCCGTTTATATGTTTAATATATCTCTTGAAGGCTAGTATTTCCCCCGGCGACAGTCAATAAGCGGTAGGGATAATCCATCGCCCAGTCATCGTATTCACGGTATCGATTGAGAAATGCGCAGGATTCCGGTATACTCAGCCTTCTGATAAAGGCGGAGTTGCCTACCATACTCGACGAACCGGAGTCGGTAAATGAATAAAACGAGCGTCCTCATCATCGATGAATCTGAATTGTTCCGCGATTACCTCAAGGCCCGGCTTGTCCGGTCGGGCTTGTCGGCGGAGATCGCCATCAATGGCTTGGACGGCATCTCCAAGATGAGGAACGATCCGCCGGATCTCATAGTTATGGACTACCACCTGACCCGAAAATCGTGCAAGGAGATCCTCGAGGAGAAGGCCAAGGATCCGAATACGGCGGCTATTCCC
>CAZKJA010000015.1:0-2914 GCA_964552925.1 uncultured Treponemataceae bacterium | reverse complement strand
ACAACATCCGCAAGGTGTTCATGAAGCCTATCAAGATGGACTCGTTCTTCCAGACGATGGCGGAGGTCACCGGGCGGCCGCTCGAGGTCGACAAGACCCCGTGCATCGTCGAGGCCCACGTGAACGACAATATAGTATTCGTCGAGATCGCCAAGGGGATCAACAGGGAAAAGATGGATCTCCTGCTTTTCAAGATCCGCGAATTGCTTGGCCTGTACGCGATCCAGAAGCCGCGGATACTCGTAATGCTCTCCGATATCGAGCTTACCTTCGTCGACGGGCCCAATCTGGAGTTCCTGCTTGCGACAATCCTCGAGGCGTCACAGGCCAAGCTCAAGCATATAAAGATCCTGACACGCTCCGGCTTCGTGAAGGAGTTCGTCGGCGGGCGTCCCGAGTTCAAGGACATCGAGGTGGTGTCGAGCCTTGAATACGCTCTCGACGGCCTTGTCGCGGAGGCAGCGCGCAACGCCGACGCGCCGGAAGACAAGGCCTCGATAATAAACGACAGGATACTGTCTTCCCAAGGCGCGGCTTCCGGGGCCGAATCGATAGAGATGCGCTTCGAGGCGGAGAACACCAACGAGAAACCCGCGTTTTCCATGGAGACCGCGAGGCATATGGGCGAGGGGTTGTCGATCGCTATCGTCGACGATGATTTCGTGATACAGGAGCTCCTGAAGACCACGTTCGAAGCGATCGACGCCACGGTCGTCACGTTTTCGAACGGCAGGGAATTCCTCACGGAAGTGAGGTCGCGGGTGTTCGACCTCGTGTTCCTCGACCTGCGGATGCCCGAGCTCGACGGCTTCGGGGTGCTTGCGGAATTGAAAGCCCAGGATCTTGAGATGCCCATCATCGTGCTTTCGGCGGTGACCAACAGGGAATCGGTGGTCAAGGCGTTCCAGGCCGGCGTTAAGAGCTACCTTGTGAAGCCTCTAAAGCCGGAACAGATCCTGAGGAAGGCCTTGGAAATCCTCAAGGCCAACTTCTAGCTTTCAAACGAAACGAGGAGCGAACATGGCCTTACCAGACTCGGTGTTCGGTTCTGCATTCGAGCAGGCCGGACAAGCTATGATACTCCTTGACGACAAGGGCGTTCCCGCGTTCTGGAACGCGCCGTTCGAGGTACTGTTCAAGAAGTTCGCGGGATTCGTGCCCGACCATCTGGCGGTGCCATTGTTCGACTGGCTCGAGGAGCGCGAATCGTTCAATTATTCGTACTACGTGAACGAAGTCCTCCTGGGGCGCATGGGTTCGGCGACCTTCGAGAGCGGCGTGAGGAGCGCGGACGGGAACAGGCTGTGGCTCCGGACGACGATGTCGCCAATCGATGTCGCCACGGCCCTGGAAGGCGGCGACGACCGGCAGGACCGCTGGTTGTGGTGCTCGTTCCATGATGTGACCACCGAGAAACTCCGCGAGCGCGAACTCGTCTCCGCGAAGGAAGACGCCGAGAAGGCTACCGAGACGAAGAGCCAATTCCTTGCGAACATGAGCCACGAGATCCGGACCCCCATACAGACCATCCTGGGGATGACGGAGCTCCTCGCCGATACCGAGCTGGACAAGGAGCAGATGGACTATATCCACACTGTCAGGTTCTCAGCCGATGTGCTCCTGGGCCTTATCAACGACGTGCTCGATTTCTCCAAGATCGAGGCGGGCAAACTTGAGCTCGAATCGGTCGAATTCGAGCTCAGACCGGTGCTGAGGCAATCGGTGGACATGATAATCCTCGAGGCGCACAAGAAGAACCTGGAAGTGCTGCTCGACCTCGATGACGAGCTGCCCAAGGTCGTTCGCGGCGATCCCGGCCGCCTGAGGCAGGTCGTTGTCAACCTGTTCAAGAATGCTGTCAAGTTCACCCAATCCGGCGAGATCGCGATCGGCGCCCGCCTGGCCGGGGATTCCTCTGCCGGCCCGGCCATGCTTGTCGAGATAGGCGATTCCGGCCCCGGAATTTCCGAGGCCCTCGGCAAGAAACTGTTCACGCCGTTCACGCAGGGGAGCACCGGCACGACGATCCAGGGTGGCACGGGCCTCGGGTTGGCGATTTCGAAGCATTTCATAGGAGCGATGGGGGGGCGTATCTGGCACGAGCCCAACGTACCGCGCGGCGCGCGTTTTTTCTTCGAGATTCCGCTCGATGCCAGGGCCGATTCCTCTCCGCCCGCGCCTTGGACGCCGCTGGCTTCCCAGCGCGTGCTCGTCGTCGACGACCACGCCGGAGCGCTCGCCTTCGCGCTCAAGGTCCTCGAGTCGTTCGGCCTGGACGCCGACGGAGTCTCCAGCGGCGAGGATGCCCTGGAGGCTATGCGCCTGGCCGCTTCGCTGGGAAAGCCCTACTCGGCTTGCCTCGTCGACCAGGACATGCCGGAGATGGACGGTTGGCGTCTCGGCGCCGAGATCACCGCCGACCATCGCATCAACGACGCCAGGCTGTTCCTCCTCGTCCCGGAAGGCTCGATCGGGCCGGATGCCAAGATGAAGCTTCTCCAGTGGTTCAACGGCTATGCGGTGAAGCCAATCAACCCGGAGGAGCTGTACGGCATGCTCGGGCAGGCCTTGTCCGAGGATGTCGACCTTAGCCCCGCCGATGAGCAGGATCCTGCCGGCGCTCCGGTTCCCGCGTCGCATCCGGCTTCTGTGCGCGGTTCCGGCGAAGAAAGCCCGCCCTTGGCCCTGTCGATCCTGCTCGCCGAGGACCACCTCGTGAACCAGGAGTTGTTCACGGCCTTGCTCGGCAAGCTCGGGTGCGAGGTGACAGTCGCCAACAATGGCTCGGAGGCCCTCGACCTGGCGACGCGCGGCTCGCATGACATCGTGCTCATGGACGTGTTCATGCCGGTGATGGATGGCCACGACGCGACCCGGGCCTTGCGCGAGCGCGGCTTCGCGAAGCCGATAATCG
>CAZKJA010000014.1:3369-21704 GCA_964552925.1 uncultured Treponemataceae bacterium | reverse complement strand
GCTCGATTCCGCGCCACTCAGGTCATCATGGCAACTTGCCAGGAAAAGGCGAGCGATATCGGGATCGTACAGCCTCCCAAGATTTTCCATGATGTACACGCGGGACAGCCTGAGGTTTTCCGGATTGAGGGTGTTGTAATCCGTGGCGATCCGCAGCAGGCGGGCTTCCGCCGGGATTGCTTCCTTCTCGGATCCCATGGGCCCACCGCCGCTGTAATTTTCCTGCGACCCCATGATGAGCGCCGCGACCGAGCTGAATCCTTCCACCGATGAGAGTAGACGCAGGAATGTGTCGTCGCCGGTGGCCGACATGGGATCCACGAATACTTTCAGTATGGCCGCGAACGGCAACTCTTCGCTCAACCTGAGCTTGTTCTTCTCGGCGTAGAAGCGTATCGATTCCCACATAAGCCGGGCTGTCCGCCCTTTCTGGTGATCGTACTGTCCGACCAAGGCTATGACTAGTTCGACGATGCTGGTCCGCTGCGCCTTGAGATTCTCGTTCTGTTCCTTGAGCGCGTCGACGGCCTTGAGAAGTTTCGCCGTCCGTTCCTCGACTATGCGCTCCAGTTCAACATTGCTCTTCTCCAGGCGATCGTTCTGGTCGGCGACTGTACTGGCGAGCTTTTCGTTGTCGTCCCTGAGCTTCTTCACCTCGACCGCCAGCTTCACCGTGGCGATGATCTCCGCCGCGCTGCAAGGCTTGACGAGGTAACGGAACACTTCGGCCTTGTTAATCGCGCCGACTGCGGTTCTCCCGCTCGCGTCGCCGGAAAGGATGATTCGCTGTATCCCGGGATAGCGCTCGTGGACGAACCTCAGGAAATCGATGCCTGAAACAAGCGGCATACGCTGGTCGGAAATGATTACGTCCACCGGCCGCTGCGTGAGTATCGAGGCGGCCTGCTTGGCGCTAGTCGCAGTAAGCACCTCGATATCGCCTTCGTCCTCGAACATAAGGACGGTGGAGAGGAGAAATGATTCGTCGTCGTCAACCAATAAAAGGAGGCTCATGCTAACCCTTCTCTTCCCTCAGCGCCTTGATGCATCGTTCGTGGTAAATATCGATCGGCGCATCCCGTACATTGCCCCTGGGAATCGACTCGAACAAGTCGATCGCCACCTTGAACCTTCCCGCGTGGTACTCGTAAGCGGCGCGCTCGAACGACTCGCTGGTGGCGGTCTTCTGTTCGAGCAGGGCGGGCGGGTCCGCGTCGAACACTTCGTACACCGGAATCAATTCTGTCTTTCCCTTGAGCTTGACCTTGTCGAGGAACCTGAAATGGTAGCGGTTGGGGTCTGCGAGACCGAACAGTACGTATTTTGAGATGACAAGCGAGACCTCATACTCCTTTGTCAATGCTTCCAGACGCGACGCGAGATTGACGGCGTCAGAAATCACGGTGCCTTGCATGAACCGCTCGTGCCCGATGATTCCGAGCATCACTGGACCGGTATTGATCCCTATCCCTATGCTGATCGGCTCGAACCCGAACAGCGAGCGGTGCAGGTTGTACACAGGCATGTGCCGGAGCATCGCGATTGCGGCGTCCAGCGCCGAGCTGGGGCCTGATTGGAAAAGCGCCATTATAGCGTCGCCGATGTATTTATCTATGTATCCGCCATTTTCCCAGATGAAGGGATTCATGCGGCCAAGATAAGAATTCATGAAGCTGAAATTATCCTTGGGGGTCATTTTCTCGGAAAGCGCAGTGAAAGCCCGAATGTCGGCGAAGAGTATCGTCATGTCCTTTTGCACCTGGTCGCCAAGCGAGACGTCCAGGATACTCTTCTTCGAAAGCAATTCCAGGAACTCGCTCGGAACGAAACGCGAAAATGCTTCCAAAGCCGAGACCAGCTGCTCGGATTTCCCGGCTACCTCGGCCAGCAGTTCCTCGCGCCTGCTTTCGGCATCGTCGTGGTAAGCCTTCAGCCGTACGAGCGACCCAACCTTGGCAATCAGCTCGTCGGCGGACAACGGCTTGACAAGGAAATCCACGGCACCGGCTTCGAGCGATTTCAACCTGTCATCCGCTCCGCGGAGGCCTGTCATCATGACTATCGGTATATTCCGCGCCTTGGGATGCTTGAGCAACGCCGCCGCGACCTCGAAGCCGTCCATTCCAGGCATGTGGACATCGAGGAGTATCAATTCCGGCATCGCGTCGATCGCGAGCCGGAGGCCTTCCTTTCCATCGATCGCCGCCAGCGTCAGGTAGCCGGCCGTATCGAGCATCAAGGAAACGACGTCCAGGATCTGGGAATCGTCGTCTATTACGAGTACCCGGGCGGCCACGCCCTCGACTCGCTTCATACGCGCGCTCCATCGCCGCGGGGCAGGTATATCCTGAACTCCGTACCTTCACCCAACGCGCTGTCGCATTGCAAAAGGCCGCCCGCTTGCTTGACTACGCCGTATACGGTCGCCAGTCCCAATCCAGTCCCCTTGCCGATTTCCTTTGTCGTGAAGAATGGCTCGAAGATATGCTCCATTGTCTGCGCATCCATACCCGATCCCGTGTCGCGGATCGAAAGCAGGACATACGCCACGGAATCGATCTCGGCGTCGGCGCTCGATAGCGTCAGGGTGCCTTCGGCACCCATCGCGTCCCTCGCGTTTGTCGTCAAGTTCATCATTATCATCTCGACCTGGTTGCGATCCGCGACCAGATCCTCGAGATCCGGCGCAAGCGCTAGTTCGAGCTTTACGCTCTTGCCGACTACCTGTTGAAGCATCGGTTCCATGCCCTTTATGACGGCATTCATGCTCATGGTAGCCTTGTTCTGCGCTTGCTTGCGGCTGAAGGTCAGGAGGCTCTGGACCAGCACGTTGGCTTTATCGCTGGCGACGCGTATCTGCTTGATCCAGGCGAGCCTCGGATCCTCGGTCGGGGTCTTGGCGATGAGGTGATCTGCGAAACCTTGTATTACCTGGAGGATATTGTTGAAGTCGTGCGCCACGCCGCCGGCCAGGCGACCGATCGCCTCCATCTTCTGCGATTGGAATAATTGATGCTGAAGGTTTTCCTTTTCCTCGAACGCCAGCTTCAATTCTACCGTCTTTGCCGAAACCTCGGCTTCGAGTTCGCCTTGGTACGCGTTCTTCAGATCATTATACAATTTTACCTTAAGGAGGGATTTGACACGGGCAAGGAGTTCCAGCTTGTCGACCGGCTTCGAGATGAAGTCATCGCATCCGGCATCGATGCCCTTCACCCGGTCCTCGGTTTCCCGCAGAGCGGTGACGAGTACCACGGGTATATGGCATAGCAAGGCATCCTGCTTTATCTTCCGCGTCAGTTCGAATCCGTCCATGCCGGGCATCATCACGTCCGACAACACAAGGTCCGGGCTACAGTCCTTGATTTTCCCGAGAGCCTCCAAGCCGCTTGTCGCCGTGACGACTTCGTAGCCGATCGGAGCAAGATAGGCTTCGAGCAGTTCGACGTTCTGGGTCTGGTCGTCGACCACCAGAATTTTCTGTGTTTCACTCATGTTCTGCCCACTCTCAGGTACTTGCTTATTTCTTCGACGAAGGTCCGCGTATTTATAGGTTTTCCTATGAAACCCGTATTGGGTATCGAGCCGATTTCTTCCCTTCCCTCCGCCAGGACCGAGGCGGTGACGAATACAATCGGGATGTCGCGGGTACTTTCTTCCTGCCGCAACACCATAGCGGCGGCGGTACCGTCCATGTCGGGCATCCGGACGTCCATGATTATTATATCCGGTCGTTCCTTGAGCGCCGCGGCGATTCCGCCCGCGCCGTTTTCGGCGGTGAACACCTCGAAGCCGGCAACCTCCAGGAGGTCATTCTCCAACAGCAGGTTATTCTGGTTGTCGTCGACTACCAGCGCTTTCGTCTTCATCTTATGCTTCCTTGCCCGAGATGATCGGCAGGGTGAAACGGACCGTTGTGCCCTTTTCCAACCCTTCGGATTCTATGTTGAATACTCCGCCGTGCAATTCGACAAGTTTTTTTGAAAGCGGCAATCCCAAGCCCGTGCCTTCGGTCAGCCTGGAATATGGAGTATCAACCCTGAAGAAACCTTCGAAAATCTTACCCATGTTTTCCTGGGCGATCCCCACCCCTGTATCCCAGACTACGACTTCTATCTCCGCGTCCAGCTTCCTGGAACGCATTCCGATGCTGCCGCCATCCGGGGTGAACTTGACCGCGTTGGACAGGAGGTTGTAGATGACTTCCTTTATCTTGAGCTCATCTGCCTGGATGTCGGGCAGGTCTTCCGCGATCTCGAGCTGTATTTGTATATTCTTCTTTCCAGCCAGGTCGGTGATAAGCAGGGCGATCTCGTTCAATACGGACCGGATGGGCAGATCGGAAAGGGTCAGTTTCATCTTGCCCGATTCCACCTTCGCCATATCGAGTATCTGGTTGATGAGCAAGAGGAGGTGCTTGCCGCTTGCGAGCACGTTGTTGACGTATTTCTTCTGCTTGTCGTTGAGCGGGCCGAACGTCTCGTCGAACAGCACCTCGGAAAATCCGTTGATGGAATTGAGCGGCGTCCTTAGCTCGTGGGACATATTGGCCAGGAATTCTGATTTGGCGCGCGCGACCCGCTTCAATTCCGAGGTCAAATCCTCGAGTTCCTGGTGCGCCTTCTCCAGTCCGTTCTCGATTTCCTTGCGCTCGGTTATATCTTCGATCGCGAGAAGGATTATCCTCTCCTTCTCCGACGTGCGCTGTATCTGCCTGGCGTTGAGAAGCATTATACGCCTGCCGATATTCGCGAAATCATGCTCGACCACGTAGTTGTCAAATGATGCCTTCTTTGGAAGTATCGTCTCGAGCAGTTCGCGCAACTTCGGGATATCCCATTGCTTGTTGCCAAGATCGTAAATCAGCTGCCCGACAGTCTCCTCGGGTTTGACCTTGAAGACTTCGTAGAATGACCGGCTCACCCTGACGACCCGGAGGTCCTGGTCGAGCGATATAAGCGGTTCCCGCACAGTGTTGATTATGCTCTCGGCGAACTCGCCGACCTCGTCCGCTGTTTTCTTTATGATCTCCAGCTCTTTCCTTGTCTTCTCCAGCCCGGCCTCGATCTCTTTCCTGATAGTTATGTCGCGGGCGATCGATGACGCGCTTATTATCTTGCCTTCGGAGTTCCTGACCGGCGAGAGCGTCAGCGATACGTCGATAAGGCCGCCGTCCTTCCGCTTGCGCTGCGTCTCGTAGTGCTTGATGCTTTCTCCGCGCGCGATCTTGGCGGTCACCGTCATGTATTCGTCGGGACTCCCCGGCGGCATTATCAAGTTGATTGACTTTCCCACTATTTCCATCGCCTTGAACCCGTACGTGGTCTCCGCTCCCCTGTTCCAGCTGATTATTATCCCGTTGAGATCCTCGACTATTATCGCGTCATCCGCGGATTCCACTATGGCGGCAAGCCTTGCATGGGCTTCCTCGAGCATCCTGCGCTCGGTTACATCCTCGATCGCGAGGAGAATGATCCGCTCCTTCCCCGAGGCGCGCTGTATCTGTCTGGCGTTCAAGAGCATTATGCGCTTGCCGATCGTCGAGAATTCGTGCTCGACCTCGTAACTCTCGAAGGAAGCCTGGTGGGGAAGTATTGTCTCGAGCAAGTCCCTGAGCTTGGGGATATCCCATTGCTTGTTGCCGAGGTCGTATATCAATTGCCCGACTGTCTCCTCGGGATTCACCTTGAAGACTTCATAGAAGGAACGGCTCACGGAAACGACCCTGAGATCCTGGTCGAGAGCTATCAATGGTTCGCGTATAGTGTCGATAATGCTCTCGGCGTATTCCGTCGATTCGAGGGCAACCCGGGTCTCGACCTTGCTGACCTGTACCGTATGCTGCGCGTACTTCCGCTGCTCGACTTCCACGGACAGGGCCGCCGTCCTGGATTCGACCGTTTCTTCGAGGATCGAATTCAGCCTGTGAAGTTCCGCCTCCGAATCGCTGAGGCGGGAATTGATCTGGAGGGCGCTGTCGTAGGTAGAGATAAGGTAGCGCAGGATGCGCGAACGCTTGGCCGCGATGCTGTATTTCTTGCCCGAGAACACGACCTCGGATTCGTCTTCCTCGCCACGCTCGGCGGGTTGCTCGCCATAGGCTATCAATTCCCTGATGCGGTCGAGGAGGCGGGCTCCGTCGTACGGCTTCGTGCTGAACGCGTCGGCCCCCGATTCCAGGCCGGCGATGACCTCGCCCTCGTCCGAGAGGCTGGTCAGGAGCAATATCGGGATGTTCTCGATACGCTTATTGGCATTGTAACGTCGCTTATGACGAGCGAAGGAGCGTTCTTTCCGAGGTGTTCGAGCGCGGCTTTGCCATCGGCCGCGGTGGCGACCTTGAAGCCGGCGTCTTCGAGCATCCCGGCCAGCAGCATCGACTGGGTAGGGCTGTCCTCCACCACAAGTATATGTTTATTCACTGACAGCCTCCGCGGACCATGTATCGTACGCCGCCTCGAAGCGTTGACCGTTGGAGACGAATGTTTCGAGGACGCAAGGGTCGAAGTGGGTGGCGAGCGTCCTGCCGTCGCCTTGTGATATTATATTCATCGCCTTCGCGTGGTCGAACGCGGGCTTGTAGCTGCGGCTCGTCCTGAGCGCGTCGTACTGGTCTACAATATTCGTGATCCGGGCAGCGAGCGGGATTGAATCGCCCGCAAGCCCGTGCGGATAACCCGATCCGTCCCAGCGCTCGTGGTGCGAGCGCGCGATCTGCTCGGCCATTATCAAGTACGGCGAAGCGGAACCCTTGAGCACGCTGGCTCCCGTTTCGGTATGCGACTTCATTATCTTCCATTCCCCTTCGTCAAGGGATCCGGTCTTGAGCATGACGCTGTCCGGGATTCCGACCTTGCCTATGTCATGCATCATCGAGGCGTGGAAGATCGATTCGCAATACTCCTCTCCCATCCCGAGGTACGTCGCCAGGTCCTTGGCGAAGCGTCCGATCCTCCTGATATGCGCGCCGGTATCCTCATCCTTGAATTCAGACACTACGGCCAGCCTGTAAATCGTATCGACGTATCCCCGGGTTATGAGGCCGTTGGCGACCTCAAGCTTCTCGAGCGCGGCGCGAATCCCCTCGGTGCGTTCCAGGACCTGCTGTTCGAGAATCGCGGCGTGGTTCTGCAGGAAATCATGGTATTCCTTTATCTTGAGGTTGTTCTTGATCCTGAGGCCGAATTCTTCCCTGTCGACCGGTTTGGTCAGGAAATCGTTCGCGCCAGCGGCTATTCCCCTGAGCCGGTCTTCTCGCGTTTGCATCCCCGTCAGCATAATCACGGGAATATGCGCGGTCGATTCTTCAGCCTTCAATTCGCGCGTCGCTTCGAATCCGTCCATAAGCGGCATATTGCCGTCGAGCACAATAAGGTCGGGCAGGAATTTGACAGCCGCGTCGACGGCTTCCCGTCCGTTGGACGCGCTTATGCTCGCGTAGCCCCATTCGTCGCACAGCGCTTGCAGGAGCATCACGATACCCTGCTCGTCATCGGCTATCAGAATCGTCTTTTCGGTTTTTGCTGGCATCGCTTATCCTTTCGTCCCGATACGGTTGTTTATGACTTCGATTATCAGATCCGGCGGAAGGATGTAGGTAGCCGCGCCTAGCCTGCTCGCCTCGCCGGGCATGCCGTACACGACCGAGCTGTCCTTGTCCTGGGCTATCGTGACGGCGCCCCGGTTTTTCATGCAGAGGAGTTCCTCTGCCCCGTCCTTGCCCATGCCCGTGAGCAATACCCCGATCGCCGATTTCTGGAAAGCCTCCGCGATCGAGAGGAACAGCACGGATATGGACGGGCGCATATTGTTGACCGGCGCGCGATTCTCCAGCCGAAGTACGCAGGATCGATCGACAGTCATATGGAATCCATCGGGGGCGATATACGCGCACCCCGCCTGCGCCACCTGTTCGTCCCGCGCTATCTCGACGGATATGCCCGACTTGCTCGAAAGCCATCCAACGAGTCCGGGAAGGAAGCCGGGCGCGATATGCTGGACTATCAGGATGGGCACAGGGAAATCTTTTTTCAGCCCCGACAGGATCGTGCAAAGAACCATTGGCCCGCCGGTCGAAGCGCCTATCGCGATCACTTCCGCTCCCGAGCGTTCAGGTTTCAGAGCCTCCGTCTCGGCGCCCTTGATCTGCTTCCTGCGGCGGACCATCGGGATCTGCGAGACAAGCTTGACCGTCTGCACGATTTTCCTGGCCTGATCCTTGAATTCGGGATGCATCAAGCCCAGGGGTTTTTCGCACACGACTATCGCCCCGGCTTCCATCGCCCTGAACACGTTTTCCGGCTCCAAGGGATTCAGGGTAGCGCTGATGATGACGGTCGGGATCGGATCGGTCTCCATGATCCGGCGTACCGCCTCGATGCCGTCGAGCCCCGGCATTATTATATCCATTGTTATTACGTCCGGACGAAGGCGGAAAGCCGCCTCTATCGCGTCGTTTCCGTTGCCGGCGGTCGCGATGACCTTTATCTGCGGATCGGAATCAAGGATGTATACGAGGAGGTCACGGACCGCCGGCGAATCGTCGACTACAAGTACGCGTATCATACGAGCCTCTGTATGACGCCGAGCAAGCCGCTCTTGTCAAAGGTCGACTTGGAGACGAGCGCGTCGGCTCCCGCTTCCATGCCCCGCTCCCTGTCTTCGGGAGCATCCATCGAAGTCACGAGGATGATCGGGAGCTCCGAGGTTTTTGCCGATCCGCGGACTTTCTCGCAGAGGATAAAACCGTCCATGCGAGGCATCTCGACATCGGAAATCAGCAGGTCGAAATGCTCTTCCTGGAGGCAAGCGAACGCATCCGCGCCGTCTACCGCGGTCTTGACCTTGTAACCGGCGGATTCGAGCATACCCTTCATCAAACTACGCGAAGTGACGGAATCGTCGGCTACGAGCACCGACAGGATACCGGCATCCGTTTGTTTGACCCTGGCCGAGCCGCGCTCGACGTGGCCCGACTGAACGACCGTTTTAAGAAGGTCGGCCGGGTTGAGTATAGGAATCACCGCGCCGCCAGCCATTATCGCCGCGCCGCTTATGTTCCGGACCCGGAGCAGTTGCTTGCCGAGATCCTTGGCGAGCAATTCCTGCTCGCCTTCGATTCCATCGATCCGATAGGCTACCTGTGTCCCCGCAACAAGGAGTACCATCGCGAGGATTCCCGTCGATGGCGAGCCAGACGCCGGACTGGGGCCCTCGCGGGACACAGCATCCATGCCAAGGATTTCACCCAGGTCAACAAGCGCTACGAGCTTGTCCGCGATGGCCAGGCTGTCGCGATTGTCGATCGAAATCACCGCTGACTCACTTGTACGGAAAACGCGGTCGACGTTCATCGTCGGTACCGCGAAGAACCGGGTGCGGCACTTCACAAGCACGGCGCGGAACGTTGCAAGCGATAGCGGTAATTGCACCCGGAACGTCGTTCCTTTGCTGACCTTGGTCTCCACAGTGATCCGGCCACCGACCATCTCGATATTCTCCAGCGCGATCGCCAATCCCAGGCCCCTGCCCGAAACGACAGTAACCGTGGGGCTCGTCGACAATTCCGGGAGGAAAACTAAGTCGAGTACTTCCTCGTCCTTCATTTGCTCCGCGCTCGATTCCTTTATAAGGCCTTTCGCTATCGCGCTTGCCTTTACCTTGGCAACGTCGATCCCCGCGCCGTCATCCCGCAGGACGAGTTCCACCTTCTCGTTGTCAACCCTCCTTATCTCGAGGGCAATCGTCCCGGCGCGCGGTTTTCCCAGCGCTTCCCTTTCAGCCGCAAGCTCTATGCCGTGGCTTATGCCATTCCGCACCATGTGTACGAGCGGATCCTTGATCTTCTCGAGCACTCTCCGGTCGATCCTTGTATCATCGCCGCGGACGACCCAGGCCACCTCCTTGCCCTCTTCCAGGGCAAGGTCGCGGACCATGAGCGCGAACGGCTCGAGCAGACTGGAAAAAGGCTGCAACAGGGCTGTCTTTACTTCGGACAAGAGGGTATCGACCCTCTCGCCAGTCCTCACGCAATCCCGACTCGCTGTATCGTTCGCCTTGCCGAGGCGCTTTTTGATCAATGCGGATTGGGCTTCGAACTTATTAAATGATTCGTTCATGTCGTTGCGTTTGTTTATCGCGAGGTGGATGCCGCGCCACGAGCGTAGCCAATCGGCCTGTAGTTCCATAAGGTCGTGAAATTCAGCGAGATGCCTCGCCATCGTATCCTTGACCGAGAGCATTTCCTCGGCCCTGAGGAATATGGCGTTCAAGCGCGCGGCAGTGATCCTGACCGAATCAGGCATCGATACCGGCAACTTCCTGGTCGGCACGCTTTTAGGCGCTTGTGCGTGCGAAGGAGGCGCCGGCGCATTGTCTGCAGTCAGCCGGACAATGGACTGCGCTTCGAGGTTTTGCAATGCGACATCGATGTCCTCGTCGGGAACGGGGACAATGCCTCCGGTCAAGGTTCCCACTATATCAAACGTACGGTACAGCACATCGTACAATTGCCTCGTCGGCCGAAGGTCATTCCTCTTCAAGGCGGAAAAAATGCTCTCGACGGATTGGCATAGCCGCTCGATGCCCCTTATATCAACAGCCCGCGCGGCGCCTTTAAGGCTATGGACCTCGCGGAATACATTTTCGATTATCCTGGAATCGCGCTCGTTCCCGGAAGAGCCCTTCTCGAGCTCCAGAAGCCCCGCGACTATCGAGTTGCGGTGTTCCTCCGCCTCCCCGTTGAACGTCACTTTGAGCTTGGCAAGGAATTCGCTCTCCTTGCTCATCGCCCGCTCCCGACGAATTGCTCTACCACCAACGAGTGGTCGAGGAGAAGCTTTTCAGCGGCCAGGAGAGCCATACCGTCGATGGTGATGCCTTCAAGGTATACTGCGCCGGCGTCCGCGGAAGCAGGGAGCGGCGGTTGCAGGCTGGCGACCGGAATCGATTCGAATCCCATTATCACGTCGGCCAGGAGGCCAAACTCGCTCGCCGCCCCCTGGAGGATTATTACATTGCCCGCGCCGTCCGTTTGCGTTGCCGGAATGCCAAGGATATACTGCAGATCCAGGATTGCGACTATCATCCCGTGCATATTCACGACGCCTAGCACGAAGGGGGGGACGCCGGGCAATGGCGTCATCTGTGGCAGAAGCGCGACCTCGCGTATGTGGGCGCATTCCAGGGCGTAGGTATGCCCTCCCGACAGGAACCGCAGAACCTGCAGACGTTCGCCGCCCGGTTCCTCCAACGGCAGGGAAAGACGCCTGGCCCGTTCCTTGAGGATTTCCCTGTCATGAGCATCGAGCGGCTCGACAGCGCGCATCGGTCCTCCCGTCGGCTCGCGAGGTCGCGATCAACTCGACGATGTCCGCGGCCTTCATGCCTTCGGATTCCGGCAGCGCCCCGTCGGGGCCCAAGGCCCGCAACGCAAGCATTGCGTTCCGGAGGTAATGCCCCGATTTTTCATAGTTCTTCTTGTTCCGGTACAGGTTGGCGAGAATGAAATGGGCGGCGGCGAAATCCGGCTTGAGGCATATCGCCTTGCGTAAACCTTTTATCGCTTCATCGACCTGGTGTTGCTCTATCCTTATCAAAGCCAACAGATACTGGCTTTCCGGGCTGGCCCTGTCGCTCCCGATGGCCCGGAGCGACCAATTCTCGGCTTCTGACAGCATGCCGCGGTTCGCGTACGACCTGGACAGGAGCAGGAATTCGGATATCCCGGCATCGGTCCGCTGCGCCAGGATACCGAGCATTGAGATCGCGCCCTGGTAATCGGCTTTGCCGTACAGATCCTGGGCTCGCCGCAAAGTAACGACGGGCTCGATCGATTTTACCAATGACGCCGTGAGTCGCGGTGGCGGCGGGGACGGCTGCTTGACTGCTTGTATTGGAACTTGTTTTTTTTCACAGGTTTTACGGTTAAGGACGGCACCGGCTTGGGAAACCCGGGAAAAAAGCGCGGCATCGACAAGGGGAACCTCGACAGGGCTCACGAGCAACCAGCCGTCCGGCCTGAGCGCTTGGGAGAATTTCCTGATTACGTTCTGGGCATATTCAGGAGTGAAGTACATGAGAACGTTCCGGCAAATAACCAGGTCCGCCGCATCGCCGGGTTCAAGAAGCGCCGGGTACGGATCTTCAACCAGATTCAAATAAGAAAAATCGACCATGCGCTTGATGGCCGGAAGTATCTCGTACTTAGCCTTGCCCACCTTCGTGAAATATTTGTCCTTGATGCTCCGGTCCACGCCGCGGAAGGACCAGTCCGAATACACGCCGACCTTGGCCTTTTCGAGGAATTCCCGGTTGATATCGGTCGCCATGATTTTGACATCCCAACCCGCGAATGCCGGGCAGGCGGATACCATCATCGCGATCGTATACGGTTCTTCGCCGGTACAGCAACCGGCGCTCCATATCCTGATTGTATTGTCGCCCCGTTCATTGGTACGCATCGCGTGATCACGCATCGCGTGATCACGCTTCGCGTGGACGCGCACGAGTTCCGGGAAAACCCTGTCGGTCAATGCCTTGAGGCTCTTGCCTTCGCGGTAAAAATACGTCTCGCCTACCGTAAGGAAGCTCGCGAGTATTTCAAGCGCGCGACGGTCCGATGGCGACGACAATACCCATTCAATACAGGCTTCGGCATCGGGAAACCCCAGCGATTCGGAAGCCATCGCCACCTTTTTCTCGAGCTCGCCCCACCGTTTCTCGGGGAACGACAGCCCCATCCGCAACCGTATATATTCGCTTAGTTCGAGCATGGAATGCCGCTGCGCGACCGTGTTCATAGCGCCTCCAGTCTCTGTTCTTCCGCCTCGCTCAGGAACAGGTTCGAATCGTGGATGTTGAGGATTCCTTCATCGATGGGTACGAGGCCTGTAACGCAGCCCAAACCTTCCGAAATGGAATCCGCCACGGTGACGTCCTTGGGTTTCGCTTGGTACAATCCTATAACCTCATCGACGACCAGCGCCATGCGCCGCCTGGAATACTTCACTATCACGAGGCGGTCGCTTTTCCCCACACGCCTGTCGGGCAGGTGCAAGCGTCTGCGCATGCTCATTACCGGCAGTATCTGTCCCCTCCAGTTTATTGTTCCGAGGATGGCGGGCGGAGCCTCGGGAAGAGGGCTCAGCTCGACGGCGAACTCGACTGTATCCACGCCGGAGAGGTAGAGCGCGTGCCTTTCCCCTTCGACAATGAACACGAGAAGCTGATCGTCAATCACTCCGCCATAGTTAGCCATACGTTACATCCTTGTCTGTTCTACAAGCCGCTTCAATTTCTGCCCAACCCCGTGCAAATTCTGGGCGGCAGTCTCGAGCAACCTCGTGCCATCGGCTCCCTGCATCGTGGCGGCCTGGATGCTTTCCATCGCCATCGCCACCTGGTCCATGCCGACCAGTTGCTGCTCGCTCGAAACCGCTATAAGCTCGGCGCCCAACGCCGCCTCCTCTATTGTCCTTGTAAGGCTCATTATCGACTCCCTGGAATCGACGGCCTGCTTCATGCCTTGCTGCACGGCAATGTTGCCCCTATCGGTCGACGCGACGGCTGCTTTTGTCGCGGTCTGTAATTCTGTCAGGATTCCCCTGACCTGGATCGTCGCGCGCTTCGATTGTTCGGCGAGGCTTTTTATTTCCTGGGCCACCACGACGAAACCCCGGCCTTGCTCGCCGGCCTTTGCGGCTTCAATAGCCGCGTTCACCGCCAGCAAGTTGGATTGATCGGCCAGCTCGCTCACGGTCTCGGTTATCTCCCCGATGGATACGCCTTGCTCGTTGAGGCGGATAATGCTCTCGCCTATCGCGTTCATGTGCTCCTTGATCAATCCCATCGCCTTGGTCGTCTCCTCGACCGAATCCATGCCAGCCTGCGCTATTGCCTCCGTCTTCCTGGTGCTTTCCGCCATCTGCTTGGCTTTTTCGTTGGACAGGTGGGTCGTCTGCTTCACTTCTTCGATAGTCGTTGTAGTCTCGTTCACCGCGGAGGCCGTTTCGCTCGTATTTGCTGCAAACTGGCTCGTCGACGCGGATATCTCGCCGGTCGCCGCCGAGAGGATATTGACGCCTTCCTGAATTTCGGTTGACTGGCGCCGGAGGTACTGAAGCATGTTGTCGAGTGAGGCGCCGAGCGTGTCCGAATCCGAGCGCTTGATAGACTGGGATGCAAGGTCCCCTCCAGCTATGCGCTCGGAGAACGCCGTCATCTGCCGCAAGGATTCCTGCATCTCCGCGAATGATCGCGACAGCATCCCGAGTTCATCCTTGCCCCTCGTATCGATCACAGGGCTCAGGTTGCCATTGGTAATCTCCATCACGACGATTTGCAATGCCGTTATGGGGCGGGTTATCGAACGGGTGATAAGCATTGCGAGTACTATCCCTAAAGCCATGAGCAGCGCGGAAGCGATTATTATCTTGTTCCGGAGCATGAAGCTCGGAGCCAGGACCTCGCTGACCTCGTTGCTCAGGACGAGCACGAACGGGACAGCGCTCGAACCGACCGTCGGCTGGGTCTTCGAGAAGGCGAACAATGTCTTCTTCCCGTCGTGATCGCCTACGAACCATCCCGAGTCGCCCTTTATTCTAAGGTAATAGACGCGATCGGAAATATCCTCGTTGAATCTGAAGGCCACAGTCGCATGGATCATTTTTCCATCGCCGGTGATCAATCGCACTTGCGTATGTTCATATTTGTCGTTATTGGCGATCGCGTCCTCTATGAGCGAGTCCGCGTAGACTTTTGCAATGAGCAAGCCGGCGGTTTTACCGTCAGCATCCGAGACAGGAACCGCGATCGGCAACAGTATACGCCCGGTCTTCTTGTCGAGCTCCATGTTCCCGATTTGCGTGCCTGAGTCAATCGCGCTGAGCCACAGGGGATCGTCGTCAAGGCGATACCTGGAGATGGATCCCGCGAACGCAATCACCGCGCCGTACCTGTTTGTAACGAGGGCTTCGGGTACGACGATTTCCTGCTTGCGTTGCGTGTAATAATCGATATAGACAGTACGCAACGTCTGTGACAAGGGTGACTCGGCCAGTCTCCGGGCGTATGGGCCAAGCTCGCCTGCCTTGCCCAAGCCTTCCGTCCTTTCAAGTTGATCCATGTAATTCCCGACGGAACGCATGGATGAATACTCGAGGTTGGAAGCCTCGACCGCGTTCAGGAACGTCGCCCCGAGGCTGCGTATCTCGAACCTGTCATACCAGCTGGCAATGTTGTGGTTGATGTTGGCGAGCATCTGGTTGGCCAGGAACATCGAGTTTTTTCCTATCGCTTCCTGCAAGGACCTCTGGCTTTCCATGGATGAATAAAAACCGACGGCGACTACCATGAGCAGCACGACGAGGAAGCCGCCTATCAACCTGAAACCCAGCTTGTTCATTGTCCGAAACCCTCCGTGAAGCGTCCGCCATCCACGGACTGGATTCGTCCGCGATGTCGATGTCGAGAATCTTCATATTTCAAAGGTAGCGTTCGAACGAGGCAGTAAGCTATCGGCGGCACGCTGATTGTACCGTAAGGAGGAAGAGAAAAGGCGGGTCGGGAACAGTCCTACGTCATTGCTCCAGTTGATGCTGAAGCGCGTATTTAATTAGCTGCGCGTTTGTGGCTATCCCCATTTTCTCGAGCAGGCGCGCCCGGTACGTGCTTACTGTCTTGATGCTCAGCGATAGTTCGGCGGCGATCTCGGAAGCGGATTTACCCGAACCTATCATTATGAGGACTTGCAGTTCCCGGTTGGAAAGATTCTCGTGCGGCAACCTGTCGCCGTCTTCTTCGATGAAGTTCGCCAGCTCGTTGGCGACCGAAGGCGTTATGTACCGCTTTCCACTGGCCACCGCCTCGATCGCCTTTATCAGGTCATCGGTGGCGTTCGCCTTCGTAAGGTATGCCGATGCGCCGTCCCGAAGGCTTCGTATAGCGTATTGCTTCTCCGAGTACATGCTGAGCATTATTATTTTTATTGAAGGTTTGTGCGCCTTGATATCCTTGAGTATCTCGAGGCCACCCCTGCCAGGCATCGCGATATCGATTATCGCTACGTCAAAATCCCGGGTCATTATCATCTCCAGCGCCTCTTGCCCGTTCGAAGCCTCGCCGGCGACTATCATGCCCGGATGCTCCGCGACTATCTGCTTGAGGCCCTGCCTGACTATATCATGATCGTCCGTTATCAAAATTCGAATCATGGAAGAGCTCCTTCTTCCGGAAGGGGAATAACCACCAGGAGCGTAGTGCCCTTGCCGGGTTGCCCATTTATCGAAATCTCCCCGTGCAAACCTTGGACCCTTTCGCGGATTCCTATAAGGCCGAACGATCCAGGAGATTTCGCCTGCTCCACAGTAATGCCCACCCCGTCATCCTTGACGCGGATTGACAGGGTACGTTCTTCTTCCCACAGCTCGACGGACGCGTTGGACGCCTTGGCATGGTGCGCGATATTTATCAACGCTTCCTGGACCATGCGATACAGAGCGATCGCGCTTCTGCCGGCGATCCGGGAGATAGGCGTCGCTATATCGACCCGGCAGGGAATTCCGTTTCTCCTCGAGAAATCGCCTCCGAGCCACTCTATGGCGGCCGCCAAGCCAAGGTCGTCGAGGATAACCGGCCGCAATTCTGACGATATTCGGTGCACCATCTGGATTGTCTGGCCGACCAGTCCCACGACGTTCTGTATCTTGTCCATTACGGGTACAGTACGCGGATCCAGCCGCTTTTCTATCCATTGGAGATCCATTTTCAGGGCCGTCAAGTTCTGGCCGAGCTCGTCATGAATTTCCCGCGCGACGGTCTTGCGCTCCTCTTCCCGCGCATGCTGCAAATGGGCCGCGAGGCTTCGCAATTTGGCTTCGGAATCCTCGAGGCGTTGCTGCGATTCCTTTTGGGTGCTTATATCCTGGAAAAACGCCAGGGTGGCGATTCCGTCCGGCAGGTCGAGCACCGTAGTGGCGACGCTGCAGAAGAATTCGCTGCCATCGAGCCGCATCGCCGTTATCTCGAATGTTTCCGCCGGCAATCCGCTCATAGCGTTCTTGCCGAAATGCCTGGTAACCAAATCCCTGCACGAAGGCGCCGCTTGATCCGTTACAGGCTGCCCTATTATGTCCTGCAGCCCTTCTACTCCGAACATTGACTGGTAGGCGAGATTGCCGTAGACGCTAATACCGGCTCTGGAAACCCCGATCGCTATCGGCGCGTGCTCGATGAAAGCACGGAACAATTCCTCGCTGTCGAAGAGGGCTGTTTCGGTTTCTTGGCACCGCATTATTCCCGGTTTTTCCTTCATGAGCGCGCCTCCCGGGTAGCCAAGCAAGTATCGATCCTGGAAACATTAAAGTCAAGGCGATCCAGCCCGGCGATCTACGCCGCGAAGGACGCCGCTTGACTACCCGACGCAAGCGTGCGTATATGGCTATACCGATGAGCACGCTGGATGTACGAAAACTTGACAGCCGCATCCTCGTGATCGACGACGAGAGCATGATACTGGATACCGTCAAAATGATACTCGAAGATCTCGGCTGCGTCGTCGATACGGCTTCCGACCCCCTCGACGGCATCGAGCGGGCTATCGCGGGTTGCTACGACCTCGTCATCACCGATATACGCATGCCGGTCCGCGACGGCTCCGAAGTCATAGAGGCCGTGCTCGCCGTCAAGCCGCGAACCCGCATGCTTGTGATGACAGCGTGGCCGGACGACCCCAGGGCTGCGCGCGCCCTGAAGTCGGGCGCGATAGGCCTCCTCAAGAAACCGTTCGAGGTTTCCAGCGTGCTCTCGTTCCTTGCCCGCGATCAAGGCTCGGTTACTACGGATTGAACCATCGAAACAAGCGTCTGGGCCAAGGCCCTGCCCTCAAGCGTGGCTCCGCTCTCCATGGTTATGTCCGTTTTGCACAGGATCGTTCCCTTGAAGTCTGAATTGGCTCCGAGGCTCGCTGTACCCGCTACTTGCCAGACTATATTCTGCGGCAAGGCTCCGCCGCTCAGCACCACCTCGGCGCCGGCGCCCACCGTCAGGTTGTTTGCAACCTGGAATACCCATGTCTCCAACAAGCCGCCTTGCAAGGTCACCGCCGTATTCAGCACTACCGAACTGCCCCACGTGTACAAGCCCGGGGCCAGGGTGAGACCATCGATCGTGCCGCCGCCCAGGTCCAGGTGATCCGGCGTTATCCTGGTTGCAGCGTCGGTATACGCGGCCTCCATATCGGCTACCGCCGTCGTCAGGTTCATCGGCGTCGGATCGGCCATGTCGGCCACGTAGAGCTTTCCGAATACCTGCGTGGAGGTTGCGTACCCCGTCGCGTC
>CAZKJA010000014.1:1162-3359 GCA_964552925.1 uncultured Treponemataceae bacterium | reverse complement strand
AAGGTAGGATGTTGCAGCCGGGCTCAAGCCGACATCCCCGGTTATCGTCGACATGGGCACAGTCGAGATCTCGGACTTGGCGAGTATTACAAAATCGCCCGCGGTTCCCAGGTCAACCGGCCCCGCACCCACCTGCCCCAGGATCGAGCATGCAATCATCGACGATACAACCATGACGACGATACACGCTACGTAAAAAATATTCCGCTTTTTTCTTCTCATCGTGCTATTCCTGCCTTTCAATGCAAAGTATCCAAAGCGAACCTTCCGGCGGGATTCTTGCCGAAAGGTTCGATACAAAGCCGCGCAAGTCGCGGGATGCATTCCCCCCGCGACCTTCAAGTATTACGGGGTCGGATAACTAACCGCGTTCTGCTGAAGCGTAACCTGGGTCTGGGCAAGCAGCCTGCCTGAGACCGAAGCGCCGGTCTGCACGTTTATCTGGGTCTGGCACAGGATGTTCCCTCTGAAAATCGAACCAGTCCCGAGCTGGGCATAGCCGGCGACCTGCCAGAAGACATTCTTTGCCAGCGCCCCGCCGGCGAGTAGTATCTCCACGCCGCTGGATACGACCAGGTTGCCCGTCGACTGGAAAATCCAGACGTCGTTTGCATCGCCGTTAAGCGTTATGTCGGTCGTAACAAGGACATTGCTGCCCCAATGGTACAGTCCCGGAACGAAGCTCAACCCGCCGATGGTTCCGGCGCCAAGGTTGTTGACGGCGGACAGCGAACGCCCGGCGGCATCGACGTACGCTGTTTCCATATCCCCGATCGCCACCGTCATGTTGCTCGGGGTGGGAGGAGTCATGTCAGCCGCGTACATGAAGCCGTCGACCTGCAAACTGGTAGAGTAGCCGGTTGCCTTTGTCTGCGAAAAGCCGGTCATGTACGATTCAGCCGCCGGACTCAAACCGATATCGCCTGTTATGGCAGAGTCAGGAACCGTAGTGATCGCGGTCTTGGCAAGGATGACGAAATTGGCCGCTGTCCCCAGGTGTACCGGCGCCGGGCCGTTCACATCGGCGCTGGCTATAGTGGTGAACGACCATACCTCGTCGGCAGCCAGGGCGTTGCCCGAGGTATCCTTGGCTCCTGTCTTGACGGTCGCGGTGTATACCGTCCCATACGCCAGATTGGTCGCCGGCGCAAAAATCGCCTTCTTCTCGAGCACGTTGTAGGTGACAGTGCCGCCCACGACGGTAGCGCCATTGGTCAAGGTGAAGTTGCTCGTGTTGATCGTGGCAATATCCATGCCTTCGCTGAAGAACGCCTCGACGATTGTGTTGATTTCGAGGCCTGAGGCGGCATCGGCGGGATAGACCTGAACCACGGTGGGGATCCCGGTATCAATCCCGTTTCCTGTCGTAAATGACCAGGACGTGCTTTCCAGTAAATTGCCGGCGGTGTCCTTGACGGCATCGCTCACCGTCACGACGTACTCGGTGCTCACCGCAAGGTTGCCGGTAGCATCGAACGAAGCGGTTCTAGCCGCCGCATCGTAGGACACCGTACCCGCGACTGGAGTGGTGCCCGCCATCACGGTAAAGTTGGCCCCGACTATCGTAGCGGCATCCATTTCCTCGCTGAAGGTCGCGTTGATGGTCGTGTTGAGCGATACATCCATCTTGTTGTCGAGTGGCACCATGGAATTGATCACTGGGCTTGTCGTGTCCGTTGGAGCGGGGTCATTCGGGCAACTCGCCAGGATGAGCGCTGCGGATATCGTCAAGATAGCCATGATGATATTGATAGGTCTCTTTATTCTCATAGTATTGTCCCTCCCTCGTCGTGCTTTTAAGCGCGGGATGCGTCATGTATCCCGCGTTTCGCAGGCGCCGAGGGGGAAACCCTCAGCGCCTGCGTCCGCAAGTAACTTTTTTGTTTTTCTGTTTCGATGCTGATTTTTATTATGGTTTGGTTATGGTATTCGACAACAAGGTGACCTGCGCGGTCAGCGAGTACAGGCTTCCTATAACCGTTGCATTGGTACCCACGGCTACGAGAGGCGCGGCAAATACCTTGCCCCGGAAGAACGTATCCGCTGCGATCGTGGTGCTGCCACCCGTCCTCCAGTAGACGTTCTGCGCAAGCGCGCCATTGGTAAGGATGACGTTGCCGCTGACTTGGGTAATGGTTTCGAGCGTCCCGCTTATCACGAATATCCAGACAGAATCGGCATCGCCCTGAGCGTCGAG
>CAZKJA010000014.1:648-1152 GCA_964552925.1 uncultured Treponemataceae bacterium | reverse complement strand
CCCGCCGAGATCAGGACATCGGCAGCGGTCTTGTAGACTCCGCGTGTAAGCGTCAAACCGCCTAGCTGGGTAGCGCACACCTGGGTAGCCGCGCCTGGATTCGGTTCCAGCGCGAGGAAATTGTCAGCAGCGGTCAAATCACTACTTGTCTGAGTTATGAATGCGGCGACTGAAGCATGAGGAACCGGCTGGATTCCATCGGTAGTATTGCTTGCGTAGCCGTATTTGCCACCGACCAATTCATCAAATACACCAGAGAGCTCGTCAAGAGTAGTGAATCCCGTAAAGAAAGATGCAGCATTGGACATTACCATCATGTCACCGCCCGAGATAACGGAAGGTCCGCTATTGGTAACGCTCAGATTGGCTATGATGGCTAAACGATCGGTTTCGCCGAGTGGCGGCGCCTGCGGATTCAGCGGCCTTGTTTCGAATGACCAAACCTTGGGTACGGCGAGAGCGTTGCCTGCGGCATCGGTGGCGGCGACCGTGACCGTAGCGGGG
>CAZKJA010000014.1:0-638 GCA_964552925.1 uncultured Treponemataceae bacterium | reverse complement strand
GGTGTACACTACTTCGGGGTCCAGGGCCGCGGAGGGAGTGAATCGGGCGGTGGTGGTCGTCGGGGTTGTAACCACACCAACGACGTTCGCCGAAAGGGAATCAACGACGGTGAAGGTACCCGCCGCCGTGATTGACGAAGCCAGCATCGGCTCGCTGAACGTCACGGTGATGTAACCGTCGATATTCATGAACCCGGAGCTGACAGGCAACGTCGAACTGACCGTGGGAGCGGTTCCGTCGACCACTGTTCCGGTCGTGAAGGTCCAGACATATTCCGCCGCGAGCGCGTTGCCGGCAACATCTTCGGCCGCGACAGCGATCCTCGCTACGAATGGAAGCGAGGCTGCAAGATTGGCTGTCGGATCGAACGTGGCGGTCTTGCTCGCCGCGTCGTAGCTTACCGCTCCAGCGACGGGCACGCCGTCATTGGTCACGGTGAAGTTCGCCGCCACGATAGTATCAGCATTCATTGCTTCGCTGAACGTCGCGGTGATCGATGAGTTGAGGGTTACTTCCAGGGCATCCGCCGCTGGGACGGTGGAGACCACGGTCGGCGCGGTGACATCGTCGTTCGGGTTGGTAGCGGGACATCCCGCGAATACCACGATAGCGACGAGCGCTACGATCATCAGAGACA
>CAZKJA010000013.1:13569-21838 GCA_964552925.1 uncultured Treponemataceae bacterium | reverse complement strand
CCTTCCGGCGCGGCGCACTTTATAGCGCCTTTCATCGTACAGTGTCAAGTGCCTCTTAAAACATCGCGAAACACGCGTTGTTATTGCAAACAACACCGTTCTCTACGCTATTTTCCAAAGCGGCGAAGGTGAAGTTACTCGAAATCGGAAGCGAGTGTCAACATCATTTTGATCAAATTCACACGCGACATCAACGATTTCCTCGTAAACGAATCAATACATCAACTCCCTCGGCAAAGCCAAAGCCAAAAGGCTCCCGCGTGATGAACTTGGGAGAATGCTTCAGCAATTCCCGGTATTTTTCCACGTTCGCGACCCCGCACGACAGCGGGAAACGCCTGAACATCGGTTCATCATTAGGAGAATCGCCGAAATATAAAACAGACGACAGGTCTAATGTCGGATCGTATCCGAGCACGCTTGAGAGGAAGTACTCGGCCATCGAAAGCTTGTCGTAGGCGCCGAACCACGCGTTCACATGAATGGAACTGACCTTGGCCGTCGCGCCGGCCGCTTCGCAGAACGACTTGACCTCCGAGGCGAAAGCGAGGCCGAAGCGAGGTTCTTCTTCCGCAAAATCCAAAGCGACATCGAACAGCCGGTAAGCCTGGTCCTTGGCAAGGCGTAGCCCCGGGAACTTTTCGAGCGCACGTCCTGAAAGTCCGGCGAGCCTCGCCCGAATGGAATCCGGGTCCGGAGCCGCCGGATGGTAAAGCCGCTCAAGCCTGTCGTTCCGCATGAAAAATGCGAACGCACCGTTTTCGCCTACCACTCCCGCCACCGGCCACTGCCTGGCTATCAGGTCGCACCAGCCTGCGGGCCGACCCGTTACAGGTATCGCCGCGATGCCGGCTTCGGAAAGAATCCACAAGGCATCGTACGATTCCCGCAGGAGCCTGCCATCCATTGTGATCGTATCGTCGATATCGAACAGCACGAAACGCACGGCCCGCGCTTCGACATCGGTCAAGGAGGAAATCGGACGCATGGATCAACGCGGCCGAGAGGCGATTTTTCGGAACTGCACCAGATAATCGATGAACGACCCGACTGACAAGGCCGCGGCGACGAGGTAGAGCGCCGTCACCACTATCGAAAGGATACTGTCCATCGACACGAGCAGACCTAGAGCGCGGAGGCTCCACAGCAACAGCGAGACGGCGCCGGCGATCATATAGAAGACGGCCTTTACCTTTCCGCCGGGACGGGCGCCCATCGCGACCCCTTTTTCGGCCAAAAGTTGCCTGAGGAACAATTGCGAGAACTCGCGGTAGATTATCACGAGGAATATCCAAAGCGGCATGATACCCGCGACGGCGAAGCACACGAAATAGGTGAGCCGGGCGAAGACGTCGGCAAAGGGATCAAACAATTTGCCGAAACCGCTGACCGTCTTCATCCTGCGGGCCGCCAAGCCGTCGAGAAGGTCGGACACCTCGATTAGGATGAAGATACTCCACAGGATTGTCACAACCGCGAGCGGAGACATGCCGATCGAATCACCCCAGGAAAAAACGATAAAAAAAACCGGAGCCATGAAAAGTCGGCTCGCGGTCAGTCTGTCTGCTAAGTTCATGGTCCAAGTATGGCTATTTGACAGTGTCACTGTCAAGTTGTATCATTCCCGCGGCCGGAGGGGCAGCGAAGCCGCCTTCGCGCATGATCAAGGATGGGTATGTTCCCCGAAACGATATCAGAAAATGACGAAACCAAGCGACTTAAAGCCTTGGTGCAAAGTTTCGCGCGCTTCTTGCTCGCCTATCAAATCATACAGACGGTGATTTTTCTCGCGTACTCGATACCGATGCGATTCTTTTCATCATATTTTGCAGGTTTTTTGTTGGCTTCCACAGGATTCCACGCATTCATATTCATCCTGCTTTTTATTTTCAGGGGCGACTTTGTAATCGAACCATCCGGACGCAAGCTCGATAGGGTAAACAAGGCAAATGCCATCACGCTTTTCCGCCTGAGCACCCTGCCGACCATATTGTTCATAATCCTTGCCAGCAAGGATTACCCAATGCGTTACCAACTCGTCGCTCTCGTAGCGATCGTGTTCGCGACGGATTTTCTCGATGGGTACATATCACGGAAGGACAAAGAGACGACGAGGGTTGGCCGGATGATGGATTCGGCGAGCGATTATTCCTTGCTGTTTGTCATAAGCTTGGTTTTTTACTACTTTAAAATCATACCAGTCTGGTTCCTCACGCTTCTTGTATCGAGGCTCGTGGGTCAGGCGGCGATGTTGTTGGCGGTATTGGCGGTCAAGAAACGAATCACGCCGAAAACCTCGTTCCTTGGCAAAGCGACCGTCGCATCGACAATGGTATTGTATGCATTCGAGTTACTGCGTTTTGTGGCGGACATACCGCCTGCGGCCTTCCAGGTATTCGAAGCCATCGTGGGGGTGATTATCGTGGTTTCGATAATCGACAAGATCGTCATGATGGTAAACGACTTGGGCTCACCCGCCCGGGCAAGCTCGAAAACCGGCAGGCTCAACCCTCTCGTGAATGGAGATACCGATGGCAGCGATAAAAAGCGCGCTTGAGATAGCGCTGGAACGAACCAAGGATCTTAAAGCCGATCCCAAGGCATTGGCCGCGAATGCCGCGAGGCAGGAAGGCAAACGGCTCGCCGGCGAATACCTGTCCGATCCAAGCACCATCGATTTCGGAGTGAAGTTTTCGGCTATCGCGAAAGATGCCAAGGAAAATTCCCGCGCGGGAGCATTCGAGGTGTTCTCCTCGAGGATCCAGTTGCCGATGAGCGCGGCGGTCAACCCCGACGCGGACCTCGTGATCCTCGCAACCGGAATGAAGGCTCTCAATACCTTGCCGTTCGGCGAGAAGAAGATGCAGGCGATTTTCGACCAGCTCGGCGGCTTCCTCAAGCAATACCTCGACGACGCCAAGAAGGTAGAGGAAGCCATCCGCAAGCAGTACGCGCCCAGGCTCAAGCAGAAAGAGCAGGAAATGGCGGCACGGATGGGCAGGCCCGTCCGCATCGACCCGATGAGCGATCCCGAATTCGCTGCCTTCTACAAGCAAAACGTCGGCCAGATGCGCACCCAGTATCAGGACGCCCTCGACAAGGCCAAAACCGACCTTGCCGCGCTATGCGGGATAACGAAGGAAGCCTAGCCCGGATATCTCACAGCGGAATCGGGCTTAGCCCAAGGAGCGATCGAAGTCGAGGAGCGGAGCATACATATGGTATGTGAGCACCGAGACGAGCAGCGACGCCGGGATCAGCCCGATTACGCGGGCCTTGCCGCTTGTATTTGAACTCCAATGAGTTACTCTAAACTATTGGCAAGGTGAGAGATATTCGGGCTAGCGGCGTCTGGCGATAGTCACGGCTAGCAAGGCAACGTCGGAGGGTCTGACGCCAGGGATCCTCGATGCCTGGCCCAGCGAAAGCGGGCGGGCAGCCGACAATTTCTCGACGGACTCCGAAGACAACCCGGGAACGGAGCCGTACACGAAGTCCGGCGCAAGCCTCATGCCGTCCAATTTCCCCAGCCGTGCCGACAGGCGCTCCTCCTTGGCTACATACCCTTCGTACCTCAAGTCGAGGAGCACTCCCGTGACCCACTCGGCTGGATGGACGGCTACCCCCGGCTCTATCCTCTCCACGTCGAGTTCGGCGACCCTGGGGTCGCGGAGCGCGCGCGACAACTCCTCCCCGACGTGCGGGACGAACACCGCGTCGCGTTCGGCATCCACCTGCGTGATCTTCCGTGCGCGGAGCAGTTCCCGCACGGCATCCATCGCGAGGCTCTTGCGGGCGAAGCGTTCCAGACGCTCCGGCGAGGCAAGCCCGACGCGCGCCGCGATCGGGGTGAGCCTGCGGTCGGCGGTGTCGTGGCGCAACGCGAGCCGGCGCTCGGCCCTGCTTGTGAACATGCGGTAAGGTTCCTTGGCGCCGAGCGTGACCAGGTCGTCAATCATGACGCCGGTGTACGATTCCGCGCGCGACAATACGATCGGCGGCTGCCCCGCGATCGACAACGCGGCGTTGATGCCGGCGACTATGCCCTGCGCGGCCGCCTCCTCGTACCCAGAGGTGCCGTTGGTCTGCCCGGCCATGTAACACCCGGCCAGCCGTTTCGACTCCAGACTCGCGTACAGGTCCACGGGGTCGACGTAGTCGTATTCGACAGCGTAGCCGGGCCTCACGACGAACGCTTCCTCGAACCCGGCCATCGTATGGATGAAGTCGACCTGCACGTCCTCCGGGAGTGACGATGACAAGCCGTTCAGGTACAGCTCGTCGGTGTACAGTCCCTCCGGCTCGACGAATATCTGGTGCCTGTCGCGGTCGGGGAACTTGACGACTTTGTCCTCGATGCTCGGGCAGTAGCGCGGCCCCTTGCCGGTGATATCGCCGGAGAACAGCGGCGAGCGGTCTATATTGGCGCGGATTATCGCGTGGGTGCGCTCGTTGGTGTACGTGATCCTGCACGGGACGTCGGGCCAAGCCACGTCGTCGCTCATGAAGGAGAACGGCACCTGGTCGGGGTCGCCGTGCTGCGCCTCGAGCGAGTCGAGGTCGACGGTCGAAGCCTTGATTCGCGCGGGCGTTCCGGTCTTCATGCGGCCGACCGGGAATCCTGCGTTCCGCAACCAGGAACCGAGGCCGAGCGCCGCCGACTCGCCGAGTCGTCCGGCAGCGGCGCGGTGTTCCCCGATGAAGATGCGCCCTTCCATGAATGTGCCGGCCGCGATTATCACGGCAAGCGCGCCGATTGTGTGCCCCCGCTCGGTGAGCACTCCCTCGACCCTCCTCCCGTCGGCCGACACAATCAAGGCTGTGACAGTATCCATGTAGATGCGCAACCCCGGCTGCCGCTCGAGGGCCGAGCGCGCGGCGGCGGCGTACGCCATTTTGTCAGCCTGCGCGCGCGGCGCCTGGACGGCCGGTCCGCGGGACCGGTTGAGCAGCCGGTATTGTATAGTCGTCGCGTCGATGAGGAGCCCCATCTCGCCGCCGAGGGCGTCGACCTCGCGTACCAGGTTTCCTTTGGACAAGCCGCCTATTGCCGGGTTGCACGACATACGGCCGATTGTGTCGGGATTCTGCGTGACGAGCAGCGTCGAGCGCCCGAGCCTCGCGGCCGCCAACGCCGCCTCGATACCCGCGTGGCCTCCGCCGACGACGATTACATCGTACTCCATGCTATTTGCCCACGCAGAAATTGCTGAAGAGGGACTCGAGTATGTCCTCGCTCGTCGTCTCGCCGCTTATCTCGCCTAACCCCTCGAGGGCCGAGGCAACGTCGACGGCTACAATGTCGACCGGTTCGCCGTTGGCGATTGATTCCTCGGCGTCCGCGAGCGACGATGCCGCCCGGAGCAGCGCCGCGCGATGCCTCTCGGTGCCGATCCTGATGCCGGCAGGCACCGCGCCCTGCCCAAGGGCGGATCCGACGGTACCTCCGCCTAAAAGGGCCCCGCGTATGGCCGCGACGAGTTCGGCCTCGCCGGCGCCCGTCACCGCCGATACGCCGATCCATCCAGGCGGGACGGGCGTTGCGGACGGCTCGTCGATCTTGTTCCAGGCGAGCACGGCTCCCGGGTGGCCGCGGATGAAGTCCTCGTCCACAGGCGAGATACCGACGCCCGCATCGACGACGTGGACCACAAGGTCCGCCGCGACCGATACGAGCAAAGCCCGCCGGACGCCCTCCGCCTCTACGGGGTCCAGGCTGTCGCGGACGCCGGCCGTGTCGACGAGCCTGACCGGCAGACCGCCGAGGTCAAGCTCGGCCTCGAGGAAATCGCGAGTCGTGCCGTGGGAACCTGAGACTATTGCGCGCTCCTCCTTGAGGAGCCTGTTGAACAACGACGATTTGCCCGCGTTCGTCCGGCCAGAAAAAGCCACGACGGCACCGTCCCGCAATACCCTGCCCACCGAATAGCTGTCCGCTATCCGCAAGCACGCTTCGCGCACGGCTTTTATAGCCGGCAACTCGACCGACAGGTCTTCCGGGGTCTCGTCCTCGCCGTAATCGAGGCGGAGCGCGCAGGCAGACGCGACCCGTATGAGTTCCTTGCGGATGGCGGCGATCTCCCGCGACAGGCCACCCGCGAGCCGGGAAAACGCGTCCGCGCGGGCTTCGGAGGTCCGTGCCAGGACCAACTCGTTGACCGCCTCCGCCCTCGCAAGGTCCATCTTGCCGTTGTAGAACGCGCGGAAAGTGAACTCGCCGGGCAAGGCGCGCCTGAAGCCGGCCGAATCCAGGGCCTGCAACACCGCGTCAACGGTCGCCCGCCCCCCGTGGCACATTATGTCGACGCCGTCCTGGCCGGTATAGCTGGCGGGTGACCGGAATACCAGCGCGACAGCGTCGTCGACCGCTCGCCTCCCGCCGCCAAGCACATGACCGAACGCGGCGCCGTAGCCGGGCGTCGCCCTGAGCGCGTCCGGACGCGAGAAAATTTCCGCGAAACGCCTTATGCAAGCGGGGCCGGACAGCCTGACGACGGCGAGCGCGCCGATGCCCGGAGGCGTCGCGAGGGCGGCTATATCGTCTTCCACGTCGAGGTATCCCTTTGCCATGTCCCGACGATAGCGCGCGGGATGCCAGGACCGCAAGGGTATCGCAAATACCTTGGGGTTGGCATATAATCTGGTAACGTACATCGAATTTCTATCCTTCAGGAGGAACCATGAAGCGTTCATTTTCGGCGATTTTAGCCGTGATACTCGTCATAGCAATTTCAGCCCCGGCTTTTGGCCAGGCGCAGATCAGCGAGAAAAAGGAAATCGCCATTTTCTCCCTGGGATTTTATGGCTATGACATTCCGCAGGAAACGCTCGGCACCATCGATATCGATATCCAGCGGGTATTCCTCGACCTCGGCAGGTTCACGATCTTCGGCATGGAGAAGCGTTTCTCAACGAGCGCCGTCGATGAATTCGTCACAATATTGAAGAAGATGAAGGAATCCACCTTCGTCCTACCGGAAAAGTACCAATTCGGAGAGGCGTTCCTCACCGAGGCGGACTTCAACAAGCTGGTCGGCGCCTTCATCATCGCGGTCCCCGTCGTGACCAGCTACAACAGCCAGTTCGTCGAAAACAAGGAATGGCGCACCGACATCAAGACGAACGTCAGCTTCATCGACGTGTCGACCGGCACCATGATAGGCATAGCCAACGTCGAAACCCAAGGCACGAGCCGCGAGACCCAGTACAAATCGATCCAGAGCGCCATCGCCGGCATCCCGATGCAGTTGCAGTTCGAGATCCGCAAGGTACCGCAGTTCCAGAACGTCACCCGCGTACTGGCGAGCGGCTCCGACGGGGTGGACATCCAACTCGGCAAGGACATGGGCATCAAGATGGGCGACGAATACGCCGTCATCGTCAGCGACACCCTCGAAGGACTGGTCGACGAGAAGGAAGTCGGACTCATCCTGATCAAGGAAGTCGGCTCCACGCGGTCGAAGGGCACAGTGTTGTACTCGAAAGTCCCGTTAGAAAAAGATGTTCAGCTCAGGGAGATCCCAAGGCTGGGAGCGGACCTGGCGGTATACGCCCACAGTTACACGTACATCGACGGCGGCGTCGATTATCTTTCAAGCTTCGTAGTAGGCGCGCGGGCCGAGTTGACGCGCGGTTTCTACAACGCCAGACCGTACGCGGCCGTCCAGATCATCGCCGATACCAGCATGTGGCTGCCGATCAACGTCATAATTGGCGGCGAATACAGCATGTTCCTGCGCAGGCTTGAAATCGGAGGCCGGGCAGGCGTCGCAGGTTCCACAAACGCGATAATCCGCTTGATCGAGGATTCCGCGTCGACAAGCGACGATCCCTGGTTTACCCACTACGGCGTCTCGGCCGGAGCGTACATCTCCTGGCTTTTCAGCCGCGACCTCAAGATTTTCATTGAGGTCCAGGGCGATTACATGCTCGGCATCGCCGATGTCCTCTTAAACGGGTCGTTCGGTTCCTACGGCGGCTACCAGATCGGCCTCGGCGCCACGTTCAAGATGTAACGCCATGCCTATCGACGATACCGACTTGAGGGGCCTGTCCGCTGCCGACGCGCGCGCCTACGCCATCGAGTTCATGACCGCCCTGAAGGCGCTTGAACGCGACCTGGCGTCGGTAAGCGAGGAATTGTCGCTGTGGGCGAACCGGGTAGAGCTGGCCGCGTCGAAAGGCGCTGTCGAACTCGAGGCCGCCGCGCGGGCCAAGATTGACGAGCTGGGCCTCAGGAGGACGACGTTATCGGCGGAGCGGGAGGAAC
>CAZKJA010000013.1:0-13559 GCA_964552925.1 uncultured Treponemataceae bacterium | reverse complement strand
CGCGCAAGGTTACCCGCATCCGCGAAAAACTGCCGATGGCCGGCGCCGCCGAGAGGTCGGTGGATGCCGATCTTCTCCTGGCGCAGCTGAGGATGGCTGCCGGGCAGGAACCTGACGACAGGGACGACCCGGCCGGAGCCGCATCGCCCAGGCTCGAGTCCGATCTGGCCTCGCTCGGCGCGGACGATGCTCTCGCGGCACTCAAGAAGAAACTCGAAGAAGGAAAGGCCTGATCCTCGATGGCTCATCTACTCCCCCTCCCCGACAGCGACAGGCCATTGGTGTTTGCCCACCGCGGCCTCTCGAGCGAAGCGCCGGAAAACACAATGGCCGCGTTCGCTCTCGCAAAAGAAAAAGGCATCCCCGGCGTCGAGCTCGATATACACCTTACCGCCGACGGCAAGCTCGTCGTCATCCATGACCACTCGACGAAGCGCGTGGCCCCGGGCACCGACCTGAGCATCGAGACCACGACTGTCGCCGAGCTCAAGAAGATTGATATAGGCTCATGGAAAGGCGCGCAGTACAAAGCCGAACGCCCCCCGCTCCTGTCGGAGCTCTTCGAGGAGTTAGGCAAGGATCTCTACTTTGACGTGGAGATAAAAAGCGGCGAATCAGACGACCGGGGACTTGAAGCGGCGTTGGTGAAATTGCTCGCGGACTTCAGGATGGACGCCGCCAAACTCATTGTGTCGAGCTTCAACCCTATTGCCATCAAGCGCTTCAAGGCGCTGTGCCCGACCGTGCCGACCGCCATCATCTACTGCATAGACTCGGGCGTGCCATGGTACCTCCGACACGGCGAAGGACGCTGGATCGCGGGCGCCGACGTGCTCAAACCCAAGTACACGCAGGCTCACGGCGCCGCTCTCGCGTGGGGTCGGCTCATCGGGGGCCGCAAGATGATCCCCTGGACCATCGACGACCCGGCCGAGGCGGCCCGCGTATTGAAGATCGGCTGCGAAGGGGTAATTTCCAACATGCCGCACCGCCTGAACCTTCCCGACCTGTCCTGAGCGTGCCAGATAGATTTAAGACTTTTTTGCACAGAGACACAGAGAAGATGAGGTAAAAGAGTGCTTTGGCAAGAAGGAGAGAGAGTTATCAATAAAATATCTTCCTTTTTTCCCAATCACTCTTCTCATCTTCTCTGTGTCTCTGTGTTCAAATTTCCTATTGGAGGATAAAGCATGCACAACCATCATATCCTTCAACTTTTTTCCAATCCCAAACCCTGTGTCTCCGTGGTTCAAATTTCCTATCTTCAGGAGTAATTGATGGCAACAGCTTTGGTATCGGTTTCCGACAAGACGGGTCTGGCTGGCTTCGCCTCGAGGCTCGCGGGCAAGGGCTGGAAGTTCCTGGCATCAGGCGGTACGGCCAAGGCCCTGGCGGCCGCGGGCGTGGCGGTGACAGAAGTCGCCTCGTATACCGGCTCGCCCGAGATACTCGGCGGCCGCGTCAAGACGCTGCACCCGGCAGTGCACGGCGGTATCCTGTCGCGCGGGACGGAAGCCGACCGAGCTGAACTCGCGCGCCAGGGATGGTCGGAGATAGACCTTGTCGTCTGCAACCTTTACCCCTTCGAGGCGACGATAGCCAAACCCGGCGCCACCGAAGCCGACTGTATCGAGGAGATCGACATCGGCGGCGTCGCCCTGTTGCGGGCAGCCGCCAAGAATTGGTCGCGGGTCTCCGTTGTCTGCGACGCGGCCGACTACGCGCGCGTCGCCGGAGCCGTGGAGTCAGGCGGAAGCATCGACAAGGAGACGCGACGGGAACTTGCGGTCAAGGCCTTCGCGCTATGCGCGCGCTACGACGCTGTCATCGCCTCGTGGCTCGACCCGAGCTCCGGCGCAAGCCTCTACGGCTACGCGGGCCAGAAGCTTCGCTACGGCGAGAACCCGCACCAGAACGCGTGGCTGTACACCGACTCCCGAGGAGCCGGCCCGCTGGGCGGCACCGTGCTCCAGGGCAAGGAACTTTCGTACAACAACATCCTCGACCTCGACGCCGCCTGGCGGATCGCCGCGGGCTTCGACGGGGCCGCGGCCGTCGTCGTAAAGCATCTGTCTCCAACCGGTATATCCGAAGGTGCGAACCCGGCGCGGGCGCTTGTCGCGGCCATCGCCTGCGATCCCTTGTCCGCGTTCGGCGGCGTGATCGCCGTAAACAAGCCATTCGACGTTGAGTGTGTACGGTCGCTCGGCGAGACCTTCGTCGAGTGCGTCGCCGCCCCGTCGTTCACCGGCGAGGCTCGGGAACTGCTCGCCAAGCGCAAAAACGCGCGCTTGCTCGAGATGGGCCAGCGCGGAATCGAAAAGGCGCGCGCCGGTGGGTACGAGACACGGTCGGTGCTCGAAGGATTCCTGCGCCAGCAGATCGACCTGGGCGACCCGGCGGGCGCGGAATGGAAGGTCGTCTCGAAACGCGCGCCGACCGAGGCCGAACTATCGGCGCTCCGATTCGCGTGGAAGGCCTGCGTCTCGGCCAAATCGAACTCCATCCTGTTGGCTACACCTGTCGATCAGACGGACCCCGGAGCTGGCTTCACGACGGTGGGGATAGGCTCAGGCCAACCCAACCGCGTCGATTCGACGAAGATAGCCGTGACGAGGGCGGGACCGAAGGCACGGGGCTCTGTCCTGGCGTCCGACGCGTACTTCCCGTTCCCCGACTCCGTCGAGGAAGCGGCGAAGGCCGGCGTGACTGCGATAGCGCATCCCGGCGGATCGCTGCGCGACGACCAGAGCATCGCGGCGGCCGATGTCGCGGGCATCGCGATGGTAGTCACCGGGGTCAGGCACTTCCGACACTAGCCCGGATTTCTCACAGCCTATCTGAGCACCGCCGTACTGCCGCTCAGGTCGAAGGGCAACTCGAAGCTCGGCAGGAAGTCGAGGCCGGTGTCTATGCGGGCAATGCCGCCGAGACGGTAGCTGACGGTTGCCAGGTGTATCACCCGGTCGAGAAGCCGCCTGTCCATGTCGGTGAAGTTCATCGTCATGTACAGGCTCGCCAGGGCGGTCTGTCCGGCCGGCACATCAAACACCTTGGCGATGGTGTCGCCGGCCCAGTACTGCCCCTCACCGTACAGCTTGTATCCGAGCGAGGCGAACGACAGAGGGAATACATTGGGATTGCGCACGGCGAGGTCGACTCCGAGCCTGGTGTTGATGAGCTCGTCCTTGAGTATCCGTATCGCCCGAATTTCGAGCCCCGGCGGCATGATCCTTGGAAAGCGCGAATCAAAAACCGCCGAGGCGGTCCCTGTTCCGCCATCCGGTCCCCTGAACGCGACCACGGCCTCGAGACGCAGATCGATCCACGGAGAATCGCCGTCGGGCACGTCGAGCTCGAGTTCCAGGGCGTATGAGGCGCGCCCGCCGGTTTCAAGGGTCCTGGCGGTTGCCAACGGCCGCTTCACGAGCAACTCTCCCCCCGAAAGCGCGGACACGTCGAGCAACGCCAGCGGAACAGCTATCTCTCCGTCATTGGAAACCATCACTGTCGCGTTGATCCGGACGCTGTCGATGTCGAGGCCCTTGATCGTTACATCCTCTACCGAGAGCGTCACCACGGCGACCGGCGTTGCCGGTTCGATCTTCGCGGGGCTCGTCGCGCACGAGAAGACGAGAAGGCACGCGCACACTACAGCCAAGGTCCGCTTCATCGACATCTGGAGCCCCGGCTCAGCGGGGATCCACGCCCGTCTTGGTTGTCTCGAGGCGCCGGTTGCGTATCCAGAGCGCCGCGTCTATCGAGACCATCGTCGCGTTGAGCGCGTACAACCACACGACGAAATCCGGCTTGTACAGGAGCTTGTGGGTTATTCCGGCGGTATAGCCCACGATTATTATTAGCAGGAACACTATGCTCTTGCCCCCGTTGCTCTTCGTCTTCAACGACTTGGAGATCGAAACCGGCCACGCGGCTCCGAAACACAGTAACATGATTATCTCGAATACGCTCATACATGCCTTTCTGGATACCCGATCATACGACTTTGCTAAAATACGCGGCCGCGCCGCCCATTATCATGTCGATCGCTACGGCCGAGAGGACCAACCCCATCAGCCGTTCGATCGCCGCCAACAACTGTACGCCGAGAAGCCGCTTGAATGTCGATGACAGGAACAGGCTCGCCAGCGTCAGCGCCATAGAGATGGCGAGCGCTCCAATCCATGCGGGCATCCTCGCCGGGTCATCGGCCGCGACGAGCATCGCGGTCGCGATTGCGGAAGGCCCGGCGATCAGGGGTACGGCGATGGGGACAATCAGGGGCTCGCCTTCGGTTGGCCCTTCTCCCATCCTCGCTCCCGCCGCCGGAAATATCATGTTGATGGCTATCAGCAGCAGTATGACGCCGCCGGCGGCCTTGAGGCTCGCGTCGCCAATCCCGAGTATCCCGAGCGCGGCGCGCCCTCCGACCATCGCGAGGAGAAGGATGCCGAAGGCCACAGCTACTTCCCTCAGGATCACCTTGGTGCGGCGGCCAGGCACGACCCGCTCGAGTGCCGTGATGAACAGCGGGATGTTCCCCAGCGGGTCGGTGACCAGGATCAGAATGAGCGTCGCGTGCAGGAATTTTTCATCCATGAAAAAGCCTCCGGGAACCGGAGCCGAGTATACCCGATCAAAACTGCCGCCGGCTACGGGCTAGAATCCCGGAACACGTTTGCCGCAAAGCATGTTCTGGTAGCAGCGCACGCAACCGGGGAAATTCCCGTCCGGAGCCTTCTTGAGCGCCATACGGAACCTGGCCGCCCGCTCTCCGTTGTAGATCTCGAAGAAGGGCTTCTCGCGGATATTGCCGAGCGGATAGTCGTTGTAGTCCGCGCAGAAGTGGACGTCCCCGTTGTAGTCTATATTCGCCTGGCTCCACGGGACCGCGCAGTGGGTCCGGACCGACACATCCATATTATTGTAGTAGATGTCTATCTTGTCCGGCTTGAGCGCGGGAACCGTGATGATCGGGTGGTCTATCTCCATCGCGTGTATCCTGGACAGGATTTCGTACAGTTCCCGGCCATCGATGCCTTCGTTGTATCCGGTGGCGTAGCCTTGCAGGCACGATATTTCGGTATCGAGCTCACGCCGCATGAAGTCCTTCTGTTTTTCTATTATAGCTTCGTTCGTGTAGGTCCCGAGGTTGTAGATGTGCCACGCCAGCTTGAACGACCTCGTCGCCTCCGCCAGCGAATACAGGTCCCTGTAATTGAGCCTGTTCACGGTCGTCACTATCCCCATATAGGGGAAACGCGATCCCTGCCGCGCTTTTTCCCGGTTTATCGCGTCGAATCCCTCGATAACCCTCCGATACGATCCTTCGCCCCTGATGCGGTCGTTGGTCTTCTCGAAGCCGTCGAGCGAAACGAACAATCCGTGCCATTTACGTTCGACTATCTCCTTGGCGTATTGCGCCAGATACGTGCCGTTTGTGTTGACGGTTACTATCAAGCCCGCTTCCATCATATAGTCGACGAGCGGGAAAAGGTCGGGATAGAGGAATGGTTCGCCTCCCCAAAGATATACCACGGGGTGCTTGTGCTTGATCTGGTCGACGAGCCGCTTGTAGTCCTCGAGCGGCACAACCTTTTTCGCCTCGTCCGCGGCGAAGCGTCCTTTGAGCACGCCTTTCTCGCCCCGCTGCCCGCACATGACGCAATGCAAGTTGCACAGCGGCGTCAGGCGAAAGTAGATCAAGCCTAGTTCATTGGACCGCTCCGGGTGGAACACGTTGTCGACAAGCATCGATTTGCTGCCCGCCAGGAAACCGGCCGCGATCCGTCTGGCCAACACCGGATCCCTGCGGAGGAGTTTGGGAACTATGGAAAAATTAGTCTTCATCAAGCAATCCTATCGTAACGGGATGCCCGTCAAACGAGCGAATCAAGGAATCGTTTCATCAGGCGCGGCGGCGCCGACCTTCGTAAAAGCCCGAACAGGAATGCCGCGAAGCGGTTCCTGCCGCCTGCTATGGTGTACGCCGCCCCTCGCCCCAGCGCCGCGAGCCCGAGCCTGGCAACGACTTCCGGCCCGAGGCTGTTGGCCTTGGAAAAACGCTTGTACCGCTCGCTCCGGATACCCGCGTTGTCATCGAAGCCGGTCCGCACATAACCCGGCAGCAGGCATGTCACGCCTACTCCCGACGGGCGCAACTCCTCCCGCAACGCAAGGCTGAAACTGAGCACATAGCTCTTTGTGGCCGCGTAGGATGCGAAATATGGCGTGGCGTTGAGCCCGGCGAAGGAACCGACGTTGAGGATGCGGCCGGCCCCCCGCTTTTTCATGTCCGCGCCGAACAGCGCGCAGAGGTTCGTCAGCGCCGAGACGTTCAGGTTGACCATGGCCTCGACATCGGCGGGAGCAAGGTCGGTCGCTTCTCCGAATATGCCGGCTCCGGCGTTGTTGACAAGCAACTCGACAACGATTCCCTGCCGGATGCACGCCGAGTACAATTCAACGGCGGCGCCCGGTTTCGAAAGGTCGCAGGGGATCACCCGATGCCCGGCCGGACCGCCCAGGCCGTCCCTTGCCGATACCAAAGTCGCCTCGTTCCTGCCAACAAGCACCACCGGCCAGGCGTCCGCGGCGAGTTGCCTGGCAAACTCCAGTCCTATTCCGCCCGAGGCGCCTGTTACCAACGCAAAACCTTTGTCATTATCCATGGTTGTTTTATACAGTACTTATCCAAATGCGAACACCCTTGTTTTCATTATTTCTTCAGTCTTGACAAGACCGCGTTATAATGATAATGATTATCATTATCAAAGATTTATTTCAATGCATCACTTCTATCCAAGGGGGGTTCCATGACGATGGAAATGCTCGGCGAAGGCGCTGAGTTCGTAATCGGCGACATTCACCTCCTCCGGGAGACGGGTAAACGGCTCGCGGACATGGGCTTTACCAAAGGCGCGCACGGAAGGATAGTCCGCAGGGGGTTCTTTTTCGGTCCGTTGCAGATAAACCTCGGCGCGAGCGACATAATGATCCGGTCGGAAGAAGCCGCCGGCATAGAGGTGGAACCTATAGGCGACTTTACGTTATACCGCCACGGCCGAAGGAGACGCGGCCCGGGACATATTCCAGGACGCGGAGTGGGTAGAGGCCAAGACCGGGGAGCTGGCAGGGGATGGGGAAGGAACAATGCATAGCGGTTTGTCAGGCCGACCGCTAAAGGTGGCCCTGGCCGGGAATCCCAACGCCGGCAAAACGACTATATTCAACGCCCTTACCGGCGCCCACCACAAGGTGGGCAATTACCCGGGCGTGACCGTGGAGAAGCGCGAAGGTTCGCGGACCAGGAACGGACGCCGGTACGACTTCATAGACCTGCCTGGAATCTACAGCCTCACAGCCTACTCGATAGACGAAGTGGTCGCCAGGGATTTCCTCCTGGACAATCGCCCGGACGTGATCGTCGACGTGATGGATTCGACCAACCTCTCCAGGCACCTGTACCTGTGCCTGCAGTTCCAGGAACTTGGTATCCCCGTGGTCGGAGCCCTCAACATGAGCGACGAGGCGGAAGTCAAGGGCATCAAGATCGACGAGGCAGCCCTCTCCGAGGTGCTTGGCATCCGCATGGTCAAGACCGTGGGCCCGAAAGGCGACGGCATGGATCGGCTGCTCGACGCGATAGACGCGACTGTCGAGTCAATTCCGGCAGCCTTGCCAAAATCGATCCGTTACGGAGCCGAGATAGAGGACAAGCTGGAAAAGCTGGAAGCCGGGATTCTGGCCGACCCGGATTTTGCGGCGCGTTTTCCGGCACGATGGCTCGCGATAAAGCTTATCGAGAAAGACGGCCACGCGTTTGATAAGCTGCATGGACACCCGGACGCCGAACTTATCGCGAAGGACGCCCGTTCCGCCAGCGCGTGGATAGACCACCATTTCGGCAAGGATGCCGAGATAGTCGTATCCGAGCAACGCTACGGCTACATCCATGGCGCGGTGAAGGAATCCATAACGATAGTCAGGAAACCAGACTTCTCGTTTACCGAGTCCGTAGACCGCATAGTGATGAACCGCTTCCTTGCCCTGCCGATTTTCATGGGAGTGCTGTGGGCCGTGTTCCAGATCACCTTCGCCCTCGGCGAATACCCCATGTCCTGGCTCGAAGCACTCTTCGCATGGCTGGGAGGCCTGGCAGGATCGGTAATCCCGGAGGGATTCCTGCGTTCCCTCGTAGTCGATGGCATCATAGGCGGCGTGGGCGGGGTGTTCTCGTTCGTGCCGCTTATAGTCATCCTTTTCTTCCTTTTATCGTTGCTCGAAGACGTCGGGTACATGTCGCGCGCCGCCTTCGCCACTGACAAGCTGCTGCACAGCTTCGGATTACACGGCCAGTCCGTGTTCCCGATGATGCTCGGTTTCGGCTGCTCGGTGCCGGCGATAATGGCGGCCAGGACGCTGAAAAGCCCGCGCGACCGCATAGTGACGATACTTGTGATTCCGTTCATGAGTTGCGGCGCCAAACTACCCGTGTACGTCCTGCTGTCGGGAGCGTTCTTCCCGGAACGCGCCGCGAATATTGTAATGCTCATGTACGCCATTGGCGTGGTTCTGGCGCTGGTTTCCGCATTCGCGCTCAAGAAATCGGTCTTGCGGGGTGACGCGACCCCGTTCGTCATGGAGTTGCCACCGTACCGCGCGCCGACGCTTTCCGGAGTCGTCTGGCATGTTTGGGAAAAAACCTGGGGCTACATCCAGAAAGCCGGAACCATCATCCTGGCTTCCTCGGTCTTGATCTGGGCCATCACCAGCTTCCCCGCGTACGAGCCGGACACGGCCGAACTCGACTCGTTTGCCGCCAGCTACCTGTCGGGCAATCCCGGCGCCACCGAAGAAGAGACCGCGTCGCGCGTCGCCGCCATAGCCGCGGAGACGGGGCTCGCCAACAGCATCGCCGGGAGGATAGGAAGGTTCATAGAACCGGTCTTCCGGCCGCTCGGTTTCGACTGGAAGATCGGCGTGGCCACAATTACGGGATTCGCCGCAAAGGAGGTCGTCGTTTCGACGCTGGGCGTCCTTTACAGCGTGGGTCTCGAGGAAACCGAGGAGAGCGAAGGCCTCAGGCAGGCGCTCGGGAATGATCCGGTATTCAATCCGCTGGTGGCTTTCGCACTCATGCTGTTCTTGTTGGTAATTCCGCCGTGTTTCGCGGCCCTGGCGACAATCAAAGCCGAGCTAGGTTGGAAATGGCTGGGTTTCTCGATAGCCTTCATGCTCAGCCTGGGATGGACCCTGAGCTTCATCGTATACCAGTTAGGCTCTTTGGCGGGCCTGGCGTAGACCAAGCGATCCCCGGAAGCCGACATTTGGTTTGCTGACTTTGGAGATATTTGCGTTTTTCGCGGAAGCATCCTATCATTGACGGATGCTTCCAGTCAAAGACAGCCTTATCGGCATACTGTCGGCGATCGCGGCCGTCACCCTGACCCTCGGTATCTTCATGGCGCTCTGGGCGGCAAACCTGAGGAGCAGGCTCAAGGCGAAAACCGAACAGCTCGATTCGGAAACCAAACGCCGGGCGGAAGCCCACATCCAGCTCAACGCGCGGCTCGCGGAATTGGGAGAGATCAAGAGCGATGCAAAGCGGGCGACCGGAGAGGAATCGACTTTTATCGCGTGCATCAACCAGGAAATGCGAACACCCCTGCAGGAAATTCTTGGCGCCACGGAATTGCTCGAAAGCACCAAACTCGACGAGGTTCAATCGAGGACGCTCTCGATGGTTCGTACATCGACAATGCGCCTGAACAGGATAGTATCCGACATGCTCGATGCCGTCGGAGGAGAATCGGGATCGCTTGGAATCGAACCTGTCGAATTTTCCTTCAGCGAGTTCTCGACCTGGGTGGAATCATCGTTGCGTCCTTACGCGGAGGAACGCGGTTTGAACTTCCGGTTCATGACGGAAGGAAACGAACGCCGCATCACCGCCGACAGGAACCGGCTTGCCCAAGTCATAGTCAACCTTGGCTCGAACGCGATCAAGTATACGGATCGCGGGGAAGTCGAAATAGTACTGCGCCTCGATGACAACGCGCTCCGGGTTTCCGTAAAGGATACCGGCCCCGGAATACCTGAACACGCCAGGAACAAGCTTTTCCATCCGTATTACAAGTCAAAGCCCGAAGGCATGGACGTCTCCGGGGGGCTGGGACTTGGTCTGTCAATAGTCAAATCGATCGTCGATGCCATGGGAGGCCAGGTGAGCTACGAGACCCATCCGGGCATAGGCACGCACTTCGAGGTCAAACTTCCGATCATGTCGACTCCACTCGCCGATCCCCGCCACGGCGAAATCCCAGCAGGTTCTCGCTCCGTGGTACAAGCCATCGTGGAGGAGCGTGCTTCAGTCAAGGTTGCCGCACCCGAGAACGAAGGCAGAGCCCGCGAAAGGCAGGGGCTGGAACGCACACGGGCATCTCGCCGGGCAATTATCGCCGAAGACGAGGCAATCAACCGCATCTACCTGAAACGGGTGCTTGAAAACGCCGGCTACGAAGTGACGCAGGCGGCGGACGGGGAAGCCGCCCTTGCCGCCGCGACCGCTGGTTCGTGGAGCTTCATCCTGATGGACGTGAGCATGCCGAGGATGGACGGTCTCGAGGCAACGCGGCGCATCCGCGCCTTCCACGAGCAGCATCGGGTTCGACACGTGCCGATAATCGCGCTTACGGCGCACGCGTACGCGGAAGACCGATCGGCTTGCACGGACGCGGGCATGGATGGATTCCTCTCCAAACCGTTCACCGAATCGGCCCTCTGGATAGAGGTGAAGCGCGCGGTAACTTTGGTGGAGGCTTCCAACGTGGAGGACCGGGTTTCAGAAGACCAAGTTGGCCAATAGCATGCACGCGGGGATGACAACCAGGCTGAGCATTGTGGAAAGCGATGTGGCAAGGCCCGCGTATTCGGCATCCGCGCCATGAGCCCCGACAAGGATAGGCGTCTGGGTCATCACCGGCATCATCGACTGGACCAGGAACACCTGCTTCATCAACAAGGGTAGACCGCTGCAGCGCGCCAGCAGTATCAGGATCATCGGGGCGACGACGAAGCGCCCTGCCATCACCAGTACGAGGTCGCGTTCCAACCGGAGCCGTTTCCACTCGACCCGCGAAATGACTATACCTATGAAGATCATCGACAACGGCGTCGTCATCGAACCGAGCGTCTTGAAAAAATCGAGCGCTACCCGCGGCAGGCGTACCCCCAGCAGTATCAACGCCACGGCGGCCATGAGGCCCAACAGCGGAGGCGAGAGTATGCGCTTAAGGCCTTCCAGCGAGACGAGCGCGGGCGGCGGCTTGCCGGCCATTATCGCGCCATCGCGCGCGATACAGTAGACGCTGACAGTCCAGAACAGGATCGTATTGGCGATATAGTACAGGAGCACATAGGGAACGCTGGCTTCGCCGAACAGGATGGCGTTGACCGGCAGTCCGATAAAGATCGTGTTCGAGAGCGCGAACATCGACATGAAGGTGCCCCGCCGGCCTTTTCGCACCTTGAACAACGCAGCGAGCGCGGCGGCGACAATGAACGCCGAGCCGATCGACAGGAAGGGAATGGGAAGTCCCGGCAGCATCGATACAAGCTTGGCCCGGTCGTAGCCGCCGAGCAGGTTTGAAACCATGTACGCGGGCAATGATATATTGATGACTATTCTGGAGATCAGCGGCCCGGCGCCCGCATCGAAAAAGCCGCGTCGCGTAAGCACGAAACCTATCGCGATCATGATTATAACCGACAATACACTGCCGAAAGCATTGAGCATGGCGTATCTTATCGGGCTGCCGCGCGAGGAACAACCCTGTCAGAGCTGCCTTGGCCGCTTATTGCCCGCCAAAGCGATCTGTGGCACAATGCGGCTATGGCACAGGTATACGCGGTTATCTCCGCCGTAGGCGCGGACAGAGTGGGAATTGTCGACGACCTCTCCGGCATAGTGGCCGAGGCCGGCGGCAATATCGAGGAAAGCAAGATGGCGGTACTCGGCGGCGAGTTCGCCGTCATAATGCTCGTGTCGATCGAGGCGAAGGCGCTCGACTCCATGGTGGCCGGAACCGCTGGCATCGAGGCGTCGCTGGGACTCAAGTTCGGAATCAAGCCGACAAGGGCAGCGACGAGCATGGCTCAAGGACGGCCGTATTCTCTCGAAACCGTCTCGCTCGACGGCAGGGGCATCGTCCACTCGGTGAGCGCCGTCCTGCGAAGGCACGGCATCAATATCGAGGACCTGGAGACGAGCACCGACAGCGCGCCGCTGACGGGAGCCTCGCTGTTCCGCATGAACGCGAACATTGTTCTCGGCTCCGGGGTCAGCGTCCTCGCGTTGCGGCACGAGCTGGAACAGCTCCAGGTCGACCAGGACCTGGACATCTCCCTTACGCCGCTCGTTTCGCCGAGGCTGGATTGAGCATGATGCAGTATAGATCCCTGGGAAGCACCGGTGTCCAGGTCTCACGGCTGTGCATGGGCACTATGACCTTCGGCAAGGAAGCCGACGCCTCCGCGTCCGCCGCGATCTACGGCCGTTGCCGGGACGCCGGCATCAACTTCTTCGATTGCGCCAACATCTACGTCGGGGGGGAATCGGAACGAATCCTTGGCAAGCTGATGGAAGGCCACCGCGACGAGCTCGTCATCACGAGCAAGGTATATTTTCCCGCCGGACCCGACCGCAACGCGCGCGGCAGCTCGCGCCGCCACATAATGCTGGCGATCGAGGACAGCCTGCGCCGATTGCACACAGACCGCGTCGACGTGTATTTCCTTCACCGATGGGACGACGCCGTCCCGATAGAGGAATCGCTTCGCGCGCTCGACGACCTGGTCGCGCAGGGCAAGGTCGTCTACCTGGGCGCCAGTAATTTCGCGGCCTGGCAGGTTGCCAAGGCGCTGGGCATAAGCGCGCGGAACGGCTGGGCGCCGATACGAGTCATCGAGCCGATGTACAACCTTATAAAGCGCCAGGCCGAAGTGGAGATCCTCCCGATGGCGCAAGCCGAGAACCTCGCGGTCATCCCCTACAACCCCCTGGGTGGCGGCTTGCTCAGCGGCAAATACTCGAATCGCGCCGGCGAGTCGATGTCGTCCGGCCGGATAACCGAGAGCGAGGTCTACGCCACGCGCTACGGCGGCGAATCGACGTTCAAGGCGGCTCAGGCCTTCACCGACCTGGCCGGGGAACTCGGCGTGCACCCGGTGACGCTCGCCGTAGCCTGGGCCGCCGCCCATCCCGGCGTTACCGCGCCGATCCTGGGCGCCCGCAACGTCGGGCAACTCGAGCCCGCCTTGGCCGCGCTCGAGCTCGACATGAACCCAGGACTGTACGCGAGGATTTCCGCGCTTACCCCCGCGCCGGCACCCGATACCGACCGCTCGGAAGAAAAGAAGGACTAAAGACCCACCCCGGGGGCTTGCAGGAGCAAGCCCTCGAGCCAGGCCTTCGCCTCCATCTGTTGCGCGAAGCTGTTCTCAAGCTCCAGCGACACCCATGTGTCGGGCAGGTAGTTCCTGTACGCCGACATATACGA
>CAZKJA010000012.1:0-22844 GCA_964552925.1 uncultured Treponemataceae bacterium | reverse complement strand
CCGCGGGCCGCATAGGTTCGTACTGGGGTTGCTTGAGGAGTTCCACAAGCCTCTTTCCGTGTTCCAGCCTGTCCTGCGTCGATTTGTCCAGGTCGGAGCCGAATTGCGCGAAGACGGCGAGTTCGCGGTACTGCGCCAGATCGATGCGGAGGCGGCCGGCCAGCTTACGGATAGCCTTGCATTGAGCGGAACCGCCGACCCGCGAGACGGAGAGCCCTACGTCGACCGCGGGCCGCACGCCCGCGTAGAAGAGGTCGCCCTGCAGGAATATCTGGCCGTCGGTGATTGATATCACATTGGTGGGAATGTACGCGGAGATGTCGCCGCCTTGTGTCTCGACTATGGGCAGTGCGGTCATCGTTCCGTTGCCCCGCTCCTGCGACATGCTAGCCGCGCGTTCGAGAAGTCGGGAGTGCAGGTAGAACACGTCGCCCGGATACGCTTCACGTCCCGGAGGCCGCCTCAGGAGCAGGGAGAGCGCCCGGTAGGCGACCGCGTGCTTGGACAAGTCGTCGTACACTACAAGCACGTCTTTGCCCTGCTCCATGAAAAACTCGGCGACCGCGCAGGCGGAATAGGGCGCCAGGTACTGGAGGGCGGCCGGGGTCTTTGCTGTCGCTGCGACGATTGTTGTGTACTCCAGCGCGCCCCTGCGCCTGAGCGTCTCTATCACCTGGGCCGTCGTGCTGGCCTTTTGCCCGATCGCCGCGTAGACGCAGAGGACTCCCGTGTTCTTTTGCGCCAGGATGGCGTCGACGGCGATCGCGGTCTTACCAGTCTGCCTGTCGCCTATTATGAGCTCGCGCTGTCCCCTGCCTATGGGTACCATCGCGTCAATTGCCAGGGTACCGGTCCGTAACGGTACGCAGACACTGCGCCTGTCGATGACTGAAGGGGCCTTTTTTTCTATGTTCATATTCCGTTCGGCTCGTATGGCGCCCATCGCGTCGAGCGGATTCCCCAAGGGATCCACCGTCCGGCCCAATATCGCCGGCCCGACGGGTATTTGCGCCGCGAAAGCGAGCCGCTTCACGGTCTCGCCCTCGTGCACGGCATTCTCCTTCGACAGCAGCACTACGCCGACGTCGTCGGTGTCGAGGTCCAGCGCGAGGCCGAGCGCTCCTGAATCGAAGGAGACGAGTTCCCCGTAAGCGACATTGTCGAGTCCGTAAATCCTGGCTATTCCGTCGCCGGCGCTCAACACCGTTCCGACTTCCTCGCGTACCATCGATCCTTCGTACGACTTGGCGCGCTGCAGCAGTATCCTCGCTATATCCTCGTATTGTGGGTTCATCGTCGCCCCTCGCCTGATGATGCCGCTCTGGCGAGCGGCTGTCCAAGGAATTCCCTGAGCCTGGCCAATCTCCCTGCTATGCTCGCATCGTACCGGATCGATCCGGCGCTGAACCGGAAGCCTCCGAGAAGCCTTGGAACGATCACCTCGCTATGTATGATTTTTTCCGGTTTGTTGATTGCCTTCCACGCTTCTATCACCTGTTCAAGGGAACGCTCGTCGAGCGGGCGGGGCGACTCGATGACCACGCGTTCCACACCGGTCTTCCTGTCCAACGCGCTGCGATACTTTTTCGCTATGCGAGGCAGGAGCCTTCTGGCATGTGCGCGGACAAGAAGTTCGCAGAATGCACCCCAGGCTTCGTCTTCGGGCTGCATGGCCGCGAGCGCTTCGGACTTGGCTTTCATGTCCACGACGGGGTCGTCGAGGTATCTGGCCACGCGGGTGGCTTCCACGCTTGAGGAACCATTGCAAGCGACGGCTGCCGATTCCAGGGCGCACGCCCGTTTTTCCTCAATTTCGGGGGTCGAGTCAAACGCGAGCAGCGCTTCGGCCCAAGAACCGGCATCAGCTCCCATGCCTGGCCTCGATAGCGGCGACCGAGCGCACAAACTCCAGCGCCGCCAACCTTTCCGCCTCCCCATCAAATGATTTACCGCTCACGGCTGCCGCCGCTGCCGTCGCGACCAAGGCGATATCCTCCGCCAATTCATCCCGGGCCTTGGCAAGGTCCAAGGCTGTCCTGGCGCTCGACCTGCGCATCGCTTCGGCAGCCTCGTCTTCTGCCTTCGCAACGATCTCCCGCGATCGTTGCGCGGCTTCATCCTCGGCGTCGCGTACAACCCACTCGGCCTCGTCGCTCGCGTTGGAAAGCAGGTCCTCGTAACGCTGGCGCATCTCCTCGGCAGAACGCCGTACCGCCTGGGCCTCGGAGGTCTCCCGACGTACGCGCTCGGTACGCTCAGCCATGAAGGTATGGACCGGTTTCCAAAGAATCGCGCGCAATACGAGGAATAGTACGGCGAAATTGACAATAGTGATGGCGAAGGTGACAGAGAACGAAAGCATGGGCTACGGCCGCCTCTACCTGAAAAGCAGGATGAGGCTTACCACGAGCCCGTAGATGGCAGTGGATTCCGCCAAAGCCACGCCGATAAAGAATACGCCCTGTATCTTGCCGGCCATTTCTGGTTGGCGGGCTATTGATTCCGCGGTCAAGCCGGTGGCGATTCCTATGCCAAGTCCAGCCCCAACGCCCGAAAGTACCGCTACGCCTGCCGCGATCAAGGCCGCGCTCGCTTCAACCATTGTGTTCCTCCGTGTGGATCGATTCTGCTATGAAGATCGTGGAAAGGTATACAAACACTACCGTTTGCAAAACGCCGTCGAACATGTCGAAATACAGACCCGCGAGCGGAGGCACGCCAAGCGGTACCATCGCCTCGATCAAGCGCATGATGATGAAGGCTCCCAGGATGTTGCCGAACAGGCGGAGGGCCAGGGAGACGGGTCGGATCGCGTACTCGAGGATGTTGAACGGCAACATGAAGGCGACCGGCCGGAAGAGAGAGCGGAACCAGCCGCCTACGCCACGTTTCACGATCGACGATAGCAGCACCACGACGATGACTATTGCGGAGAGTGCGGCGGTGATATTGATGTCCCGCATTATCGGTTTGATCTCGAAGAGGGGTTCGAAGCCGAAACCGGCTATGGGGGTAAACATAGGTAGCAGGTTGGCGGCGCCGAGGTACAGAGCCAAGGTTCCCAGGAATGGCACATACCGCTTGCCATTCGGCCCCATGACCCCGCGCACGAAGTTCCCGAAGAATTCGACTCCAAGCTCGGCTACCAATTGAGCCCCCCGCGGAACCTCGCGCATCCTCCTGGTGGCGGCAAAAGAACCTATTATAAGGATTGCCATGATTATCCAGGTCCAGACAACGGTTTCGCTTATCGGGATGGCCAGGCCAAAGGCTTGTATCGTGAAGACCGTCTTGATCGATATCGCGGCGGTTATTTTCTCCCCGAGGGACAGGGCTGCTTCGCTTGCTTGTTCGTTCATCAGTCTGTCTTCTTATGGAACAGATCGTCGCAGAAGAAATCCTCGATCCTTGTCGTATCGAGCCGGGTCTCTTTTGTTATCCGTTCTATTGTGCTTTCCAGGAAGCCTTTTGTCATATAGTAATTGCCGAGCGCGTAGAAATCGGCCACGCGTTCCGAAGCATCGAACATTGAATAGATCGCGCTGGAGTTTTCGAATATGCCGTCCTCGACAAGCCGGCGAACCGTTGCCTTCCGGGCCAAGGCCAGCGATAGCGAGAGTTCCGACAACGATACGCCCCGTACCGAGTATTCCTTGCCGATGCCGGCAAAGAACGAACCCAAGGCGTTCCTGTCCGAGGTTCCGGTGAGCCAACGGGCCAACTCACCTCCCATGTCATTGTGCAGGGCAGTCAAGTCACTATCCGAAAAGTCCTTGAGCGTCTTCACCTGCGGCGCTTCGCGGATCAACGTTAACCAACGCGCCGCGCTTCCTGTACCACCGGCGACTATCAACTCTTCGAGGGCCCTGCCAAACATTGCCGTTGCCTCCGGCGGAAATACTAGCACCTCAAAATAAAAATAGCAAATCGTGCATATGCCGGACCGAATTGGCGACTGGCAACTTGACAAGTTTTTATTTATTGTGTTAGTTTACAAATGTGATGAGCGTTTCTTCGAGCCGATACATGGCTCACGGGACAAAACGAACGCCGCTCGGCTTCGATTTTTCCGCCCTTGCGGGCGATGTCTCCGCTCTCGCCGCCCTCCGCATAGTATCCATCTCCATTATTATCGCCATCGTCCTTATTATTATCCTCGGTATTCGGGGCTCCTTCGCTAGCTGACGGCCGGGCGATGAGAGCCCGAACCGTTTAGGCCGTCCCGAGTCGCCAAGGCTCGCGGACACAAACACATCCGCGATCCAACCGGCACCTCACCCTTAACCAGAACACAGTATCCAGGCGAGTGTCCGGCCGTTCGATGAACGAGCCCTATACGCGTTTCTTGAAACGAGGGAATATCATGGATCGTTACGTTCTTTCCGCATTGGTGCAGAATCATGCCGGCGTTTTGAGCCGGGTTTCCGGGCTCCTTTTCAGGCGCGGTTTCAATATCGAGAGCCTTACAGTGGGAGAGACCGTCGACAGATCGATTTCACGCATGACAATCGTGGTCCGAAGCGACCCGCAGACATTCGAGCATATCCACAAGCAACTCGAGAAATTGGAAGACGTGCTCGCCATAGAGCAGATCGACCAAAGCGCTGGAGTGTACCGCGAACTGGCGCTTGTAAAAGTTGTCGCGCGCTCGGATCGTCGGGCCGACGTCGTCAATATCGCCAATGCCTTCAGGGCGCGCGTCGTCGATGTTGCCTTCGACAGCCTGTCGATAGAGGTGACCGGCGATACCGGCAAGGTCGACGGGCTCATCGAAGTCCTCAAGCCGTATGGCGTAATTGAGTTGGCGCGGACAGGATTGTCGGCGCTAGAACGCGGTTCCAGGGCCTTGAGGGCCGATCAGCCAGTCGTATACGAAGTAATGGAAGAAGAAACGGAGAAGGTAGGCGCATGATTGCATCACGAAAAGTCACTATTTTCGACACGACCCTGAGGGATGGGGAACAAGCTCCCGGCTGCAGCATGAACCAAGTGGAAAAGCTTGAGGTCGCGTTGCGGCTCGAGGCGCTTGGAGTCGACGTTATCGAGGCTGGTTTCGCCATCGCCAGTCCCGGCGACCTCGCATCGATCAGGGAAATATCCCGAAAGGTGCGCGGACCAATCATCGCAAGCCTTGCCAGAACCATCGAGAAGGACATAGACGCATCCTGGGAAGCCCTCAAAGGCGCCGAAAGACCGCGCATCCATACTTTCATCGCGACCTCGCCCATTCACATGGAGTACAAGCTCAAGATGAAGCCGGACGATGTAGTCCGCCGGGCCGTCGAGATGGTCCGCTACGCGAAGAAATACTGCTCCGACATCGAGTTCTCGGCAGAGGACGCTTCGAGGTCCGATCCGGACTTCCTTTGCAGGATATTCAGGGAGACGATAGACGCTGGCGCGACGACCGTGAACATGCCCGACACCGTCGGGTATTCGACGCCGGAAGAATACGCGGACCTCGTCCGGACGGTCCGCGCAGGCACCCCGAACATCGAGAAGGCAGCTCTTTCAGTGCATTGCCACAACGACCTCGGCCTCGCGGTCGCGAACAGCCTCGCGGCATTGATGGCCGGCGCCGACCAGGTCGAGTGCGCGATGAACGGCATAGGCGAACGCGCGGGCAACGCCGCCCTCGAGGAAATCGTCATGGCGATGCGTACGAGGGGTTCGGCGCTGGGGCTGAGCTGCGGCGTCGATTCGACGCAGATCTACGCGGCGAGCCGACTCGTGTCGCAGGTGACAGGAGTCCGCGTCCAGCCGAACAAGGCGATAGTCGGCGAAAACGCCTTCGCCCACGAATCGGGAATCCACCAGCACGGCATGCTGGCGAAGCGCGAAACCTACGAGATAATGACGCCCGAGTCGATAGGGCTGCCGAGGAACCGGATGGTGCTCGGCAAGCACTCCGGCCGGCACGCCTTTGACGAGCGCCTGACGGAACTCGGCTTCAAGGTAGACCAGGAGCAATCGATAGTGCTTTTCGAGGCGTTCAAGGCACTCGCAGATAAAAAAAAGACGGTCAGCGACCGCGACATCGAGGCCTTGGTGAGCGCGGGAGGTCCGGCGAGGCCGGTTGCATGGTCGCTCGACCGCTTCATAATCAACTCGGGCAACACTATAACGTCGACGAGCGCCGTAAGCCTTTTGGCGGCTGATGGACGCAGGGTAGAGCGGGTCACGACCGGCGACGGACCCATCGACGCATCGTTCAAGGCGATAGACTCGATAGTCGGGGAAAAACCCGTGCTTGAGGACTTTTCGGTCGACGCGGTCACGGGGGGCAAGGATGCCCAGGGAGAGGCGCGCGTGCGTGTCGAGTTGAACGGCAGGTCGCACAACGGCAGGGGCGTATCGACCGACGTCATTGAAGCAAGCGTCAGGGCCTACCTCGATGCTATCAACGGCATGATAGCCGCCGACGGAGAGGAAACAGGTGATGACAAAGCGCGCGCGCATCACGCTTCTTGATTCTACCCTGCGCGACGGGGCGCAGGGCGAGGGAATCAGTTTCTCGGTAGCCGACAAGCTGGGCATAGTCGAGGCGCTCGACGATCTAGGGGTCGACTATATTGAAGCGGGAAACCCTGGATCGAATCCTAAGGACGCTGAATTTTTCAAGCTTGCCCGAAAACTCACGCTGGCAAATTCCAGGGTGGTGGCTTTCGGCTCGACGAAGCGCAGGGACGTTTTGGCCAGGGATGACGGCCAACTTCGAAGCCTGCTCGACGCGGGCACCGAGACCGTCGTCATATTCGGAAAATCCTGGGATTTCCACGTCGAGCGCGTCCTGGGAGCGAGCATGCCGGAGAACCTGGACATGATACGGGAATCGGTTTCGTTCCTCATAGCCGAGGGCCGTCGCGTTATTTTCGACGCGGAGCACTTCTTCGACGGCTACGCCGCCAATCCTTCGTACGCGCTCGAGTGCCTCGAAGCCGCCCTCGAGGGCGGAACGGAATGCCTTGTCCTCTGCGACACCAACGGGGGGCGCCTGCCTTCGGCCGTCATCGCCGGGGTCGGTGCCGCGCTGGACCTGGTCAAGCGTATCAGGCCGGAAGTTGGCATAGGCATCCACGCGCACAACGACTCGGGACTGGCGGTGGCGAATTCGCTCAGCGCCGTGGAAGCTGGCGCTGTACACGTACAGGGCGTCCTCGCGGGCTTCGGGGAGCGCTGCGGCAACGCCAACCTTTCGACGGTCGCGGCCAACCTCAAGTTCAAGATGTTTCTCGACTGTCTGGGAGAAGACTCGCTCGCGGGGCTTACCAAAGCTGTCCGCAGGGTAGCGGGCATCGCGAATATTTCGATCGACGAGGGAATGCCGTATGTAGGGCTCCATGCCTTCGCGCACAAGGCCGGCATGCATATCGACGCCGTGCTCAAGTCGTCCAAGTCGTTCGAGCACGTGAACCCCGAAAGCGTCGGAGGCGAGCGGCGTTTCCTCGCCTCGGAAGTGGGCGGCCGGTCGGTAGTCATGGAACGGCTGAAGACTATGATGCCCCAAACCACAAAGGGCGATCCCGCCGTATACGCAGCCGTCGCACGGCTCAAGGAAATGGAACAGCTCGGTTACCAGTACGAAGGAGCGGAGGCAAGCCTCGACCTCCTGCTTAGAAAGTCTTCGGGCGCCTATGTCCCGTTCTTCGAGCTCATCAGGTACAGGACCACCGGCGAGCGGACGCCGACAGAGGGCAACCGGGTCGAGCGCTTTTCCGGCGCGCACGCGATGGTCCAGGTCTCCGTCGACGGCATCGTAGAGATACAGGCCGCCGAGGGAGACGGGCCGGTGCACGCGCTCGACATCGCCCTGCGCAAGGCGCTCGCCCGTTTCTATCCGAGCCTGGCGGACATGCGCCTGACCGACTTCAAGGTGCGCGTGCTCGACGGGGCCGACGCGACCGCCGCGACTGTTCGCGTGCTGATAGAGAGCGCCGACTCGAGCGGCGCTTGGACGACCGTCGGAGTTTCCAGCGATATCATCGAGGCCAGCTGGATCGCCCTGGTGGATTCCATAGAATACAAACTGTATCGGGACGGCGTCAAAGTGCCGCTACAGGAAATGAAGCTGGCTGTGCCCGCGGAACAAGCAGTATGACACGCAACAGGAGAGCACGATGAACAAGGTACCAAATCAGAACTACACGGTGGCGACTATACCTGGCGACGGCGTGGGGCCGGATGTTGTGGCGGAGGCGGTCAAGACGCTTGAAACCGTCGCGAAGATATATGGTTTTTCCATGGACTTCAAGGAAACCTTGATGGGCGGCGCGGCTATTGACGCAACCGGCGAGAGCCTTCCTGCCGCGACCCTCTCGGTATGCAAGTCCTCGGACGCCGTCCTGCTCGGAGCGGTAGGCGGTCCGAAGTGGGACGGCCTGTCCGGTAGCAAGCGCCCGGAGGCGGGACTACTGGGCTTGCGGGCGGGCATGGGCGCGTACGCCAACCTTCGCCCGGCCCGCTTGTTCCCCGAGCTCGCCGGAGCCTGCCCGCTGCGGCCGGACATCATAGAAGGCGGGCTCGACATGCTCATAGTGCGCGAGCTGACCGGCGGCATATATTTCGGCGAACGCGGCCGGAGCGTGGACGGGGAATCGGCGTGGGACACCGAGCGCTATTCCAGGAGCGAGATAGAGCGGCTGCTCAAGGTAGCCTTCGAAGCGGCAAGGACGCGGAGCAAGCGCCTGTGCGTGGTCGACAAGGCCAATGTGCTCGAATCGAGCCGCCTGTGGAGGGAAACGGCCCAGCGCATGGGACCGCAATGGCCGGATATAGCGCTTTCGTTCATGTACGTCGACAACTGCGCGATGCAGCTGGTTCGCAATCCCCGCCAATTCGACGTGATAGCGACGAGCAACATCTTCGGCGACATCCTGTCGGACGAGGCGAGCATGATAACCGGTTCGATCGGCATGCTGGCGAGCGCGAGCGTCGGCGGAGACGGTCCGGGAATCTTCGAGCCCATCCACGGTTCGGCGCCCGACATCGCGGGGATGGACAAGGCGAATCCGCTCGCGACGATCCTCTCCGCCGCGATGTTGCTGCGCCACGCTCTGGGCAGGGACGAAGAAGCCGCCGCGGTCGAGTCCGCGGTCAGCGCTGTCCTGGCCCGCGGGTTCCGATGCGCCGATATCGCCGGCGGTTCCAAAGCCGAAACAATCCTGGGCACCAAGGCGATGGGCGACGCGGTGGTCTCGATGCTTCTGGAGCTGAAGCGATGAGGATAAGCGGGGCCAGGGTCGTAATCGAGTGCATAATCGAGCAGGGCGTAGATACGGTATTCGGCTACCCCGGCGGAACCGTCCTCAACATCTACGACGAGATATACAAGAACGCCGACCGCCTGCGACACGTGATGACCGCCCATGAACAAGGCGCGGCGCACGCGGCCGACGGGTACGCGCGTGCGTCCGGCAAGGTTGGCGTCGTCATAGCGACGAGCGGCCCCGGCGCCACGAACCTCGTCACGGGCATAGCGACTGCCTACATGGATTCGATACCAGTGGTCGCGATCACCGGGAACGTACCTACGAAGCTGCTCGGCAAGGACAGCTTCCAGGAGATAGACATATCCGGCGTCACGATGCCGATAACGAAGCACAACTTCATCGTCAAGGACGTCAACGCGCTCGCCTCGACCCTGAGGCGGGCCTTCGAGATCGCCCGCTCGGGCCGTCCAGGTCCCGTGCTCGTCGACATACCGAAGGACCTGACGGTATCGGAGACGGATTGGGCTCCCGAACCGGTCAAGCCGCGTACGGTTCTGTCCAAGGGCGCCGTACCGGCGAACGACATCCAGATCGCCGAGGCCGCCGCGATGATAGCCGCGTCGAGCAAGCCCTTCATCATCGCCGGAGGCGGCGTCATAGCGTCAGGCGCTTCCCAGGTGCTCATGGAATTCGCCGAGCGCATAGACTCGCCGATCGCGATGACGATGATGGCGCAGGGAGCCATCCCGTCGACGCATCCCGCATCGACGGGGATGATAGGCATGCACGGCTCGAAGGCGTCGAACACGGCGATCTGCGAAGCCGACCTGCTCATCGCCATCGGGACGAGGTTCTCGGACCGCGTGATCGGCAACCCCGCTCTTTTCGCCCAGGGTTCCCAGATCCTCCATATCGACATAGACCCATCCGAGATAGGCAAGAATATCCAGGCCTACCACTCGCTGATGGGAGACGTCGGGGACATGCTGACCCGGCTCAACGGTCTCGTTCCCGCCGTAAAGCACCCCGCGTGGCGCGCCGGCATCGAAGCCCTCAAGCAAAGGATCCCTGCCGTACGGGAGAACCGCGGCATGGAACCCCGCGCGATCCTCGAAGCGATACACGCGGCGTTCGGCGACGAGGCTATAATCACCACCGAGGTGGGCCAACACCAGATGTGGACGGCGCAGTTCTATCCATTCTCCAAACCGCGCAGCTTCCTGTCGTCCTGCGGACTCGGCACGATGGGCTACGGCACTGGCGCGGCGATCGGGGCCCAGGTAGCAAGGCCCGACGCCCGGGTCGTCCACGTCGCCGGGGACGGCTCCTTCAGGATGAACCTGACGGAGCTCGCGACAATTTTCACGTACGGCCTGCCCATCACTATAGTCGTCATAAACAACGGAACGCTCGGGATGGTAAGGCAATGGCAGAGCACATTCTACGAACGCAGGTACTCGCACACGACGTTGGACAGGCCGCCGGACTTCGTGAAGCTTGCGGACGCGTACGGCATACGCGGATACCGTCCGTCCGGCATCGAGGAGCTACGCAAGAATCTGATCGAAGCGGCCGCGACGTTGGCGCCGGCGCTGATCGATTGCATGGTCGATATAGACGAGAACGTCTATCCCTTCGTCCCTCCGGGAAAGGGCCTGGACGAACAGATAATGGAAGCGATTGACTGAAAAAATGCGGCTTGACTCCCTTTGCCTCCCGGTCTAAGGTAGCCCCCTTGGAGGAATCGATGGCCGAGAGGTTCGTGGGAGACAGGTACGACACAGCGGAGGGCATAAAACGTTGCCTACGCGAATATTTGATGCTGGGCAGCCGTTGGAGCCCGTACACAAAATTCTTCGGCATCATGTTCCGCGCTCGCTCGCTCGCGGTCAGGGGTCTTTACGACGACGAAGCGTGGTCGGACAGTTCAATAGATGTCCTGAAAAGCCTGGAAACCTGCGGCGCCCGCTTCCACATTTCGGGCCTCGATCACGTGCGCGCCTTGAGCGGCCCGGCGGTGTTTGTGGCCAACCACATGAGCACCTTCGAGACGCTCATCCTGCCCGGGCTTATCAACCCCATACGCCTGTGTACCTATGTCGTAAAGGAAAAACTGCTCAAAGGCCTGATATGGGGGCCGATCATGCGTTCGCGGGACCCCATATCGGTGACGAGGAAAGATCCGCGGAAAGACCTGGACGCCGTGATGACCGATGGCACGAGGCATTTGGCGAACGGACGGTCGATAATAATTTTCCCGCAAGGCACCCGCAAGAACGTATTCGTGAGGAACGAACTCAACAGCCTCGGTACGAAGCTGGCTGCCCGCGCGGGCGTACCCGTGGTCCCGGTGGCAATCAAGACCGACTACTGGGGCAATTCGCCATTGTTCCGCGGCTTCGGCCCCGTCCACCGCGACAGGCCGGTGATGATGGAATTCGGCGCGCCCATACCGGTCTCGGGTCGCGGCAAGACCGAGCACGAGGCGACCCTCGACTTCATCGAAGGCCGCCTGCGGGCTTGGGGCGCCGCCGTGGAGGATACCCCGAAGTCCGAAGTCTAAGCGTCAGATCCTGTCGCCTGTCCGGCTGGCTGAGCGCCCGACGCGTGCGCCGGATGGGTTGAAAGGTACTTTCCCAGGCCCGAGAGGAAGTTCCGCAGGAATTGGTCCATGCACTCCTTGTAATTCTTGTGTTTCCTGTCCCGGAACAAGGCGCTCAGCTCGTTCCGGGAAACATCCGCGCCGCCCAGGCGCATTATCGCGATAAGATCCTCTTCCCTGAGCGACAAGGCTATGCGGATTTTCTTGAGGATCATGTTGTTGTCCAATACGGCGCGTTTCTGGACATTCGCCTCCTGGCCCGCCTCGCGCTTGCCGCGGTACATCGTTATCAGGCCATCGAGCAGGGCGCCGAGCGCCTCCCTTGGGCATTCGGAGAAGCCCGGCTCTTCATCCTTCAGGAAGTAGGAGGCCAGCGTCTCTTTGACTACGTGAAATCCGGCCGATTCCAGCAGCGCGACCATCGTGGAATCGTTCAGTTTGACGGCGAACCTCAGGCGTTTTAGTACATCGTTGGTGGTCAATTCGGCCCCTCCCGGGTATACTCGGATTATGGAAAGCATAGCAGACAAAGCCAAGGCATTGCACGCATCGGGATCAAATTGCGCCCAGTCGGTTGTGTGCGCATTCGCGGAAGAACCACGGGTCGACTTCGTGACGGCGCACAGGTACGCGACATGCCTCGGGGCCGGCTTCGGGAGGCGGCAACTCGTGTGCGGGGCTGTCTCGGGTGGAGCGCTCGCCCTGGGGGCCATCCTCGGCACCGACTCTGGAGCGGATCTTGAAACCAAGGAAAAGTGCTACGCGATAATTTCGCGATTCGTAGGCGCCATCGAAGCGGAATTTGGCTGCAGCGATTGCGCGACCCTCCTTGGCGTCGACTTGAACACTGAAGCCGGCCGTGCGGCGGTCAAGGCGAGGGGTCTCAACGTCTCGGTATGCGAAAGGATAATCGGGCGTTCAGCGGAACTGGCCCAGGCGTATATAGCCGAGGCTCTCAGCGGCCAAGAGCCTCGAGGTGCACGATAGCGCGATGTTTGAGCAACAGGTTGACGGTCTTGCCGGCGGGCAGGTTTTCCGCCGGTATGAAGCCGCCCGCCATGTGCGGATGCCCGCCTCCGAAGCCTATGCCCGCTGTCAAGGCCCGTACAAGATCGTCGGCGGGAATAGTCCTGTCGCTGCTTCGGACTGATATGCGAACGCCGTCGCCGCGGATCGAATGCGCTACCGCGACATCGACCTCGTCGACCGACAATACGATATCGCTGGCCGATCCGACGAGCGAGGCGTCGGCATCCTCGAGCCGAATGAAGCCCATGCGCGCGTAGACTTCAACGGTGTCGAACGCCCGGGCGTACATCGCGAGGTCTTTCAAGGTGATCTGGCTGCTTCGTAGTTTCTGGATGGTGGCGAGGTCGATATGCTTGCGCAGGCGGTAGAACATCTCCGCATCGAGGTCCGATACACCCCTTGTCATGTTGTCGGTGTCTACGAGGATTCCGTAGTACAAGGCGGTCGCCGCGAGCATTGTCGGGTCGTTTCCCGACTCAAAGAAATACTCGGCAATGATCGAAGAACACGCCCCCACATCGGGGCGGATGTCTTTGTACAGATAGGAAGCGTCGACCCGCAAGGGATGGTGGTCTATCGCCGCTATCGTTGAGCAGTCGAGGCGGACTATATTTGAGTTGCCGTTCTGGGCATCGACGATTACAACCCTGTCGAGCCCGTCGCACAGGATCGATTCCGACACGATCGACAATTTGATGCCGAGCAGTTCTACCATCCTCCGCGCATCGACTTTTTCGAAGGCACGCTCGTGGACTATCTTGGAATTCACCCCCAGGATGGAAAGCAGTATCTGGAGGCCGAACGCCGAGGCAATCGCGTCGGGATCGGGGATGTCGTGGGTCTGGATCAGGACGCCCCTTGGAGCGTCGGCCAGGAGCGGGACGAGCGTCGCTATTCTCGATTGCACGCGGACCTCCGAGATTGATTCAATCGTAAACGTGAAGAGCCTACAGCGCAAGGGCGGGAGCCGCTACGCGGGAGCCTTGCCCAGAGAGAGCCTCGATCGATATAATCCGCAGGCCAGCCAGCAGATAATTATGGAGGATCTACATGAACGCCGCCCTGGAAACCCTGAAAGAACGCGGATTCGTCCAGCAGTGCACCGATATGGAAAGCCTTTCCGCCTTGATGGACAGGGAAAAGGTCACGTTCTACGTAGGGTGCGATCCTACCGGCCCCTCGCTGCACATCGGCCACATGGTGCCGTTCTTCGCGCTAAGGCACCTCCGAGACGCGGGGCATGTAGGCATAGCGCTGCTCGGCGGCGGTACCGCGCGGATAGGCGATCCCTCGGGCAAGAGCGAGATGCGCAAGATGATAAGCTACGATGCGATAGACGCTAACGCGGAATTGTTCCGCAAGCAGCTCGACCGTTTCGTCGGTTTCGACGGCCGCTCGAGCTTCGCCGCGAACAACAAGGACTGGCTCGCCAACCTCAACTATATCGAGTTCCTGCGGGACATAGGACGGCACTTCTCTGTCAATCGGATGCTCACGTTCGAGGCGTACAAGGCGCGCCTGGAAACCGGCCTTTCCTTCATTGAATTCAACTACCAGCTTCTGCAGAGCTTCGACTTCCTCGAACTGTACCGGAGGCACGGGTGCAGGCTGCAGATCGGCGGCGATGACCAATGGGGCAATATAGTGGCCGGCATGGAATTGATCCGCAGGGTCGAAGGCGTGGAAGCGTACGGCTTGACCTTCCCCTTGGTGATGACGAGCGACGGCAAGAAGATGGGCAAAACCGAGAAGGGCGCCCTGTACCTCGATCCGACGATGACGAGCCCGTATGAGTTTTTCCAGTATTGGCGCAACGTCTCGGACGCGGACGTGCTCAAGTTCCTGTTGATGTTCACATTCCTGCCGGCGGCCGAATGCCTGTCCCTTGCCTCGCCGGACGGAAACATCAACTCGGCAAAGGAGCGCCTGGCCTGGGAAGTGACAGCGATAATCCACGGCTCATCTGAGGCCGACAAGGCTCTGGCGGGCGCCAGGGCCGCGTTCGGCGGGGCTGGCGACAAGTCTGCGATGCCTACGGTAAGTCTTGCCCGCGCGCGCTTCGAGGCCGGTTACCCCGTGCTCGACCTGTTCGTCGACGCGGGCCTGGCGCCGACAAAAAGCGAGGCGAGGCGCCTTGTGCAACAGGGCGGCGCCGTCGTCGGCGATACTGTATGGGCCGATGAGAAAGCCCCCGTAGGCGCAGAGGCGCTGGGAGCAGGCGGCGAACTGATACTCAGGGCAGGCAAGAAGCGCTACGCGCGTCTGCTTGCTGAATAGGCCAGTCGTCACGGCCAAGCTTCGTCAGAATCCCTCGTGGGCAGTGCGGGCGATTATCTCGTCCTGGTGGCGCTCGTCGAGGTCGACGAAGTAGTCCGAGTATCCGGCGACGCGCACGAGGAGGTTCCGGTAATCCTCGGGACGCTCCTTGGCCGCGCGAAGGGTCTTCTCGTCGACGACGTTGAACTGCACGTGGTGGCCGCCCTGCCGGAAATAGCCGCGTATTAACGCCGCGAGTTTCTTTATTCCCGCATCGCCTGCGACCGCGGCCGGCGTGAAACGCTGGTTGAGCAGGGTGCCGCCGGTCCTCGCCTGGTCAAGTTTGCCCAGGCTGTTCATGGCGGCGGTCGGTCCGTGCCTGTCGCCGCCGTGCGAAGGGCTCGTGCCGTCCGATAAAGGCTGGCCGGCCAATCTACCGTCGGGTGACGCCCAGGTCTTGCCGCCGAAATATACATGGCATGTGGTCGACAGGAAGTTGGCCTTGTACGGTGCCCCGCGTACGGAAAGATGCGGCGCGCCCTTCGGGCCCTCTATCGCCGAGATGAACGACTCGAAGAGCCGCAGCGCTATGGAATCCGCCATCTCGTCGTCATTGCCGTACAGCGACGTCTTGTTTCGCGCCAAGGCCCGGATGTAGTCATATCCACTCCAATCGGCGTGGAGCGCCTCGCGCAGATCCAGCATCGAAACCTTGCCGCTACCAAAAACATGCGTACCAAGGAACGACAGCGAATCCGTAACTGTACCGAGACCGACGCATTGTATGTAGTCGCTGTTGTAACGGGCGCCGCCACGGTAGTAGTCCTTTCCATTGAAGACGCAGTCAGCGATGTACAACGAGAGGAACGGCGCGGGCATAAGCCTCCCGTACAGGCTTTCAAGCACCCTGTCGATGCTGATTTTCCAGTCGGCGGCGTAACGTAGTTGGCTTTCGAAAGCCGAGAACAGTTGCCCGAAGTTCCGGAACGACTCGGCATCCCCGGTCTGTTTTCCGACAGCTTTGCCGCTCATCATGTCGACGCCGTTGTTTAGCGCCAATTCCAGCAGCTTGGGACCGTTCAGGTAGCCGTGCAGTATGTAGGCTTCCTTGCCGAAGCATCCGGTCTCGATGCAGCCGCTCGTCCCGCCTTCGCGCGCGTCGTGGAGACTCTTGCCCATCGCGACCTGGGCCAGCGTCACTTCGTCGCTATTGAACAGTGAAGGGTAGCCCATGCCTTCGCGGATGACGCGGCACGCTGCCTCGAGCACCCGCTCCGGCGTGCGCGCGGCGAGCTGCAGGTTGGCCTGCGGTTGTAGAAGGCGCAGTTCGTCCAGCACTTCGAGCATGACGAGCGTCAGTTCGCTCGAACCGTCGCGGCCGTCAGCCGTGAGGCCGCCGAGGTTGATATTGCAGAAGTCGTTGTAGGTTCCCGATTCGGCGGCGGTGACTCCTACCTTCGGAGGCGCTGGAGTGTTGTTCACCTTGATCCAGAACGCCGACAGGATCTCTTTTGCGCCTTCGCGGGTGATCCTTCCCTCGGCCAGGTCGCGCTCGTAGAACGGCCTCAGGTGCTGGTCGAGGTGGCCCGGGCTCATCGAGTCCCAGCCGTTGAGCTCCGTGATGGCGCCCAGGTGGACGAACCAGTACGCCTGGACAGCCTCGAAGAAGGTCCTGGGGGCTTCCGCCGGAACCCGCAGGCAATTCTCCGCGATGTTACACAGTTCGGCCGCCCGATCGGGGTCGGATTCGACGCTTGCCATCGACATGGCTAGCTCCGCGTGCCGCTGCGCGAAACGGATGGCAGCGTCGCATGATATGGACATAGCTTCGAGCTCGGCGCGTTTCTCCGCGCGTTCGGGGTCGCCTGGGTCGATGGCCTCGCGCGAGCGTTCGATGTCTTCCTTGATCGACCTGAGGCCTCTGTTGTACAGCGTCCCGTCGAGAGCCGTATGCCCTGCAGCCCTCTGCTCCATGAACTCGGTGAAAACGCCTGATTCGTACAATGCCAGCCACTCGGCGGGCATGCCGGAGAATGCCACGTCGCGTATCGACTTGCCTCGCCAGAACGGGATTATCTCTATTCGGTACGTCTCTATGCTTTGGTCGTCGATATCATAGCGTGTCATTGGGCGTGAACGCAGGATTTCGAGGTCCTCGACGCTGTGGCAGGTGAGTTCGGGGTAGGTCGGCGTTATCTTGGGCGCGCTACCGCGTTCACCGACTATCAATTCATCCTTCCCGATGTACAGGGTCTTCTTCTCGCACAGCGCCTTGAAGGCACAGGCCCTGAGCACCGGTGTCGGTACCTTGCCATCGAGTTCGCGATACAGCTCGGTAATTATTTGTGCCCGCTCCACGCTTATCCGTGGCTTCGCGTTGAAACTCTCCTGACGCAGGCGGGAAATTCTTTCGGTCATCACAAGCCTCCGATGCTGGTGTCAATACCGTAGCGTATGAAAATCGCGGCAGCGCGCTCAATCTGCGCAGCGTCTGGCTCAGAGAGCGAAGCGCAATAATATTCTACACCCATGCGCCGGTATTTTGAGCGCGCCGAATTGTGGAACGGGAGTATCCTTACGGGGTAGGGCGAGGATTTGCCCGCCGGCTTCAAGCCAAAGACGAAGGCGGCCGTCGCTTCCACGTTATTATCATCGTCGTTGTACCCGGGCACCAGGGGAACGCTTACCATTACATCCGCTCCGTTGTCCGCAAGCGACCTTATGTTGTCATGTATGATTTTGTGTGAAACACCCGTGTATTTGCGATGCAACTCGTCATTCATGTGCTTTATATCATACAAGAAGAGGTTTGCGTGCCTTGCTATCGAGAGCAGCACGTTGGTGTCGGTATAGCCAGAGGTGTCAATCGCCGTATGAAACCCTTGTTTTTCAAGTTCCTGTACCGCGGCAAGTACAAAACCGGCTTGCGCCAAGGGTTCGCCTCCGGTGAAGGTGATTCCGCCGCCAGATGCGTCGAAGTACGGGCTCTCGGACTCGGCGAAGGCCAGCACCTCCTGGATGTTGATAGGCTTTCCCGCGAGTTCCCTTGCACCGCTGGGACAAACCTCGGCGCTGGCGCTCGCGCCGTTATTGCAGGCTATTTGGCAATCTCCGCAGGATATGCAGCGCTCCGGCCTCATTAAAAGCTCTGGCTCAAAGCCGATGCCTTCGGGATTGTGGCACCACAGGCAGGAAAGTGGACAGCCTTTCATGAAAATGGAAACTCGTATTCCAGGGCCATCGTGTAGAGCGTGTCGTCTCGTATCGAAGACGAGGCCGCCCGTGTTCATTTGGTGCTGATCGCCGCTTCGCGGGCAAAATAATACGCCATAATGAAATGCTCCTGGGCCTTGAACGACCAGTGGACATCGCGTACGTACCCTGCAGCTGCATTGAAGTCGCCACGTTCCATGAGCCGGGTCAATTCGCCGTGCTCCCCGGCGCTCGACTCCTCCCATTCGCTAAGGTAGCCTTCCCTTCGCGGGAAATCGTACAGTCTTTCCTTCAAGATACGAACGGTCCTCTTGAGGTCGCTGTTGGAGCTTTTCCCGATGTACACCTCGTGGAAGGCAATGTTCGCCGAGTAATAATCGTCGAAATCGCCCTTTGCCAAGGAGGCGTACATCCTGTCGTTCAGGCTTGTCATGGTTCGCGCGTCGTCGGCCGAATACGTTACGGCCGCTTCGATGATGGCAGCGGCTTCAAGGGCGCCGAGTATCTGGTAGGAATTCCTTATAGTAGCGATTTCCAGGGGGTTGATGATCACCCCTCGACGTGCGTGGATCGTCACGAAGCCCTCGGCTTCAAGCCGCAGCAAGGCGTCCCTTAACGGTGTGCGGGAGAATCCCAGTTCCCCACCGAGCGCGTTGAGGTCGAGGAACGAGCCCGGCTTGAGGCTGCCTTCGTTGAGGCGCTTCTTGAGGTAGCCGTACACCTGCTCCCTGAGAGAGGCATCCTTGATTTTTCCCGTTGTTGTCGAGTCTGGCATGATTATGATGTTATACTGATATATCAATGGCGTCAATAATTTGATTCTTATTGGCTTTTGAGGGATTGAAATTCATTTCTCCCTGTACCCGCCGGCAAAATCCTGTACGCACACCGTCCGATACCCGGGGTGCTTGCCGAAGGCGATGCCGACCACGGCGAAATCCCCGTTGAAAATATTGCTTCTGTGTCCGCGCGAGGCGACTCCGTCATCTACTATGAGCTGGATGACGATGTCCCTGGCATTTTCGCCGCCGTAGGCGATGTTTTCCCCGGCGGTCTTTTCCCATGCGCCATACCGTTCGATGCGCTGGCCCATGGTGCTGCGGTCGGAACCGCCGTGCCCGGTCTGGCCGGTACCGCCTTGATCCCTTGCATGGTCGCGCGCCGCCAGGGAGAGTCCCCTGGAAAGCGCAAGAGGCGGAATGGGTTTTTGTCGCGAGAGGAAAGCGATCGCCTCGTCCACGGCTTTGGCGCCCTCGTTCAGCACGACGGTGACCTCGCCAGGGCGTTCGAGATGGCTGCCCCGTATGAATGAGCGGTATTCACGCAGTATATCCGCATAGGCACTGGGTTGGGTCCTGGCAAGGTTGAGTTCGGCAACAACTTCCAGATCGATGGCTTGGGCGAATGAGGAATCCGTCAGGCCGGTATTGAGGGCGACGACTGGCTTGGCGGCAGGTTTCGCGGGTTCAGTGCCGCCAAGTGCAGGGTTCGGGCTTGTATCGGATCGGGGAATGGTCTCCACGGGTTTCGATGGGGCGACCGCGGCAAAAAGGCTGCGTACGGCCTCCATGCCCGGATCGGGATCGAGCCTGCCGAGTTTGTACGCCGTGATCAAGCCGCCGGCGGACGCAAATATCCATGCCGGAGCCACGGGGCTGCCAAGTGCCCTGATTGCTGCTCCAGCCTCGGCGGCGACTGATCCGGCGTCAATCCCCGCACGGTTCGCGGCAGGCGCAAGTTTTCGCGACCCTTCCGTACTGAGGACGAAGATTGAAGTTCCGGGTAGGGCATGCTTGAGCGCCGCAACCAACGCCAGGGCCTCGCCCGATGGATCTTTCGCGGCCGCCCATACGTGGTACAGCGTCGGAGTGCCAGCCAGGGCATCCGATTCTATGCTGGAGCCTGAAAGGCTCCGAACCGAGAATTCTCCCACCTTCTTGCCGATCAACTCCTTGAATCCAGCATTGGCGACGGCAGGAAGCAGACCTTGCGCTCCAAGGGGCAAGGCAAGGGATAGGCCCGTCATCAGCATCGTTAATAAAACGCAACCGGATTTACACCCCTTAGCGCTACTCATGAAGCCTCCGGATCGCAATGGTGGCTTGGAACACATCACGGCTACTATATCCCCAATTCAACGATTCTTAAAGGTACCGAATAATAATGTCCACGTTTAACGGTTTCCAGACGCGGGAATGCTCGCTTATACTCGCAGCAACATGAGCAGGCGATACGCGGCTGTATACATTGTGGTAATCATGCTTCTCGTCTCCTGCGGCCGCGCGCCGGCGCGACTTGAAAACCGCCAGGCAATTACATACTCCATCGAGATTGACGCGCGGACTTCCGCAGCGGTCGCGGAAGCCCTGGAGCCGGCGATCGCCCGATTCGTGGGCGATGCTGCCGGGGCGACAGGAATTAACCGTATCCCTTGCGAGGGTGCTCCCATAGAAATCGTGGTTGATATATATCCTGGACTTCCCGCGGCAGAAGCCAGGATCGACGAGGGGAACCGGATCGCCTGGGATACCGTTCTCGTTCCTGTAGTTGAATTCGCCACCGATACACCCGACGCGAGTCTCAAAGACTGCCTTGACGGCTCGTTCCGTCTGGCCTTGCCCGATGCGGTCCCGGAAGGCTTTTCAGCTTTGTTCGTGGATGGCCTTGCGCTCGATGACCCCGGATATGCGCTTGGAGCAAGGGTAGTGCTGGGCATTCGCGGGAAAACAGAAGCTTCCCGCAAAGCGGCCTCAAGCTTGCTCGACTCGCTCCGGGGGGTTGTCGCTGCCACGCCCAGGGCACAGCGCATACGCTGGCTCGCCGCCGCCGGCGACATGATGCTTGGCAGGGGCGCCTCCGAACTGCTGGCGAGGCATGGCGCGGAAGCTCTCATGGGCGGCGCCGCCGCGATACTGTCGAATGCAGACGCGGCGGTTGTCAATCTGGAAGGAGTCGTCACGGCGAAGGGTGCCAGGGCGAGCAAGTCGTACACGTTCCGGCTCAATCCCTCCGTCGCGCCGATGCTGGCAGGGGCAGGGATCGATGCAGTTCTCGTGTCCAACAACCACGCGCTCGATTGGGGCATGTCCGGCTTCACTGACATGCTCCGGCTGTTGGAGGACGCGGGAATAGGAGCCCTGGGCGGCGGCCTCGACCTGGACCAGGCTTCCGCGCCGTACGAGGCGCGGGGTTTCCGATTGTACGGTCTATCCTCGTACCCGAAAGAAAATTCCGGTTGGGATGGACGGAATTTTGCCGCCGGCATCGGCACGCCTGGCATAATGCGAGCCGAAGGTGCGGGGGTGGCAGAGCTGGCCAAGGGATTCCGCGAAGGCGTCGTCGACGCGGTTTTCGTCCACGGCGGCACCGAATGGTCCACCTCGCCGGATGCGTCGACCCGGGGCATCTTCCACGCGCTTATCGACGCGGGAGCGGACGCTGTGTTCGGCTCGCATCCGCACGTCGTACAGGCGGCGGAAATCTATAAGGGCAAGCCTGTTTTCTTTTCGCTCGGCAACTTCGTGTTCCAGGGAATGCAAGGAACCCCCGGAGGACAGAAAGGGCTTCTGGCGCTCGTCGGATTCCGCGGCGAACGCGCCGTCTACATCCGCTCGATTCCTCTGCGTCTGGACGGGGCGGGCGTCGACCTGGAAACAGCGCGTTGACAGGAAAAAACCGCTTCGATTGACAACTCGCCGATACAGGGTTATACGTTGATGTCTTCAAGCCCCGATGACGATATGGTCCGAGGAGTCCCAACCATGCAAGATTTCCGCAACAGCCCCTTCATGTTCGTGCTGGGCGCGGGCATAGCCCTATTCGTGACCCTGCAGAGCCTGGTGTTCATGGTACGCGCCTGGAGGGAGGGTATACGCCTCGGCATGGCTCCCTCGGTCATGAAGAAGGCTGTCATAGGCAGCGGGGTATTCTCGGTCGTGCCTTCGGCAGCCATCCTGCTCGCCGTGCTTACGCTCTCCGGAGCCCTCGGCCTGCCGCTGCCGTGGATACGCCTGAGCGTCATCGGCGCGATCACCTATGAACTGCCGGCCGCTGAAACAGCCGCGCAGGCCTTCGGCACCTCTACGAAGTTCGCCATCACCGACCCTGTGGTGTTCTCGGCCATCGCTTGGGCTATGTCGCTGGGATCGATCTTCGCCATGTTCCTGGTGGTTTTCTTCACGGAAAAAATCCAGGGCGGGATCAGGAAGGCCCAGATCAAGGATACCAGATGGTCGGGCCTCCTTATCTCGGCGATGTTCATGGGGCTTATATCGGCTTTCCTCGGCAGCGCGCTCGGGGGAGGACTCGTTTCGATTTTCGCGCTCCTGGGATCGGCAGCGGTAATGGCCCTGTTCGGCCTGCTCATCAAGAAGCTGCGGATGCCGATACTTGAAAACTTCGCGATGCCGCTTAGCATGATCTCCGGCATGGCCGTTGCGGCGATCTATACCCTGGCCTCCGGAGGCGTCAAATGAAGACATTCACTTAAAAGAACCCGAATTCGTACAACGAGACAATCCACAGGTATGGCCGCC
>CAZKJA010000011.1:0-24307 GCA_964552925.1 uncultured Treponemataceae bacterium | reverse complement strand
TACGGACTCACCGCATCGGCGATAGATACCAGGGCCCGGAAATTATTGGGGAAATGACCTTAGTCATACCTGAGCGCTACTAAATGGAGGAAGAAATGAAGATTGGATTTATCGGTTTGGGAATAATGGGAAAGCCCATGGCATTGAACCTCCTGAAAGCGGGCTACGAACTCGTCGTATTCGACGTCGTCGCCGCGCCGATGGCGGAAGTCGTCAAAGCCGGTGCGAGCGCCGGGAGTGCACCCAAGGACGTCGCCGCAAAGTCCGGGATAGTGATAACGATGCTGCCGAATTCTCCCCATGTTCGGGAAGTGATGCTCGGCAAGGATGGCGTCGCCGATGGCATCAAACCAGGCACGATAGTCATCGATATGAGCTCCATCGCGCCGAGGGTCTCGCAGGACGTGGCGATCGAACTCGCCAAGAAAGGCGTGGAGATGCTGGATGCGCCCGTATCGGGCGGAGAACCAAAGGCTGTCGACGGTACCCTCGCCATAATGGTAGGCGGCAAGCAGGCGGTATTCGACAAGGTGAAAGACCTCCTCCTCAAGATGGGGGCGTCAGCCGTGCTCTGCGGCGATATAGGCGCCGGTAACGTGACGAAACTTGCCAACCAGGTAATCGTTGCTCTTAATATCGCCGCCATGTCTGAAGCCTACGTGCTTGCGACGAAGGCAGGCGTGGACCCGGAGAAGGTGTTCAACGCCATCAAGGGAGGGCTCGCGGGGAGCACAGTATTGAACGCGAAGAGCCCCATGGTCCTGGACGGGAACTACAAGGCCGGATTCAGGATCGAGCTCCATATCAAGGACCTCCAGAACGCGCTCGATACGGCCCACGACCTTGGCGTTCCTATCCCGCTCACCAGTCAGGTTATGGAAATCATGCAGGCCCTTAAGGTGGATGGCAAGCAAAAGGACGATCACGGCGGGATCATCCAATTCTATGAGAAGCTCGCCGGCATCACCGTAAGGAAAGGGGGCTGAAATGGGAGGGGAACGCCAGACGACGCCGTTTATCGAGTCCGTGCGCAGGTTCTCTGAATTCATTCTTAACGTTGTCATTGGGGTCATGCTCGCTGGCATGGTCGTGCTTGTATTCGGAAACGTCATCTTCCGTTATTTCCTTAATTCTTCCATCGCGTGGTCGGAAGAGGTATCGCGCTTCATGCTGATATGGCTTTCGTTCCTCGGGGCCGTCATCGCGTTCATGAAGAACGAGCATCTTGGGCTCGACATCCTGGTAAAATTCCTGCCGCCAACCGCATCCAGAGCCCTCGTGGTCCTGGCGGACCTGCTCGTCATCTTCGCGCTTTTCGTAATGACCAAAGGCGGCTTGGACATGACGGTCGACAGTTTCGCCTCGGGCTGGGTATCCTCGGCTGTGCCGATACCGTATGGCTACGTATATGCCGTTGTACCGATAAGCTCGGCTCTCATGCTGCTTGAAAGCCTCCTGAAGACATTTGCCGATTCCGCGGCGCTTGTTTCCACGGTGAAGGGGAGGGCATGATGCTTACGGTATTCCTGATAGCCCTTTTCGGGTTCGTACTTATAAGCGTACCGATAGCCTTCGCGCTCGTGCTCACCACGTTTGTACTGATGTCGTTCATGCATGTGGTGAGCCCGGCTCTCCTCATACAGAACATCGTGCGCGGCGTGGACAGCTTTCCACTGATGGCAATACCATTCTTCCTGCTCGCTGGTGAGCTCATGAATGTCGGCGGAATTTCCAGAAGGATAGTGATGTTCGCCAGGGCCTTGCTTGGCCATATCACCGGAGGATTGGGCTATGTGGTGGTCATGGCCAGCATGCTCTTCGCCGGCGTTTCGGGCTCCGCGGTCGCCGATACTTCCGCGATAGGTTCGATACTGTATCCGCTGATGCGCGACGAAGGCTACGATAAAAAGAAAAGCGCGGCCCTCTTCAGCGCGGCTGGTTGTATCGGGCCAATCATCCCTCCGAGTATCCCGATGATAATCTACGGGGTCGTCGCGAACGTGTCGATAGTCAAACTATTCCTGGGCGGAATCATTCCAGGTATCCTCATCGGCCTGGGATTGATGGTGGGCTGGTACTTGCACGCCAGGAAGCAGAATTACAAGGTCGAAGGCAAATTCAGCATTCGGAAGGTCATCAAAGCCGGTTTCGACGCGTTCTGGGCGCTGTTGTTGCCGGGCATAATCCTGGGCGGAATCATCTTCGGGATCTATACACCGACAGAGGCGGCGGTTATTGCCGTGGTCTATGCATTCGCCGTCGGCTTCTTCATCTACCGCGAGTTGAAGTTATCGGATCTCCCTAAAATACTGTCCGGAGCCGCGAAGAGTACCGCTGTGGTGATGATGGTCTGCGGTGCGGCGACATCGGCCGCCTATTTGATCACGACCGCCCAGATACCGCAAATGCTATCGAATACCCTGTTGAACCTTGCCGGCAACAACCAGTTCATCCTGATGCTCGTGGTGAATATTTTGTTGCTCCTTGTGGGATGCGTCATGGACCTGACGCCGGCCCTCCTCATCATGGCGCCTATGCTCCTGCCGATCGTCGCCAAATTCGGACTGGACCCCGTCTATTTCGGCGTCGTCATGGTCGTGAATCTATGCATCGGCCTTATAACGCCGCCGGTCGGGAACATCCTGTACGTAGGCTGCGGAATCTCGAAACTGACCGTCGCGGAACTCGCCAAGGCGATACTACCCAACATCCTGATCATGGTGGTCGTGCTTATGATAATCACCTATATTCCCGCGACAATAACGTTCATACCGGGGCTTATGGGCCGGTAACCAATCCTTAAACGAAGGGCTCGTTCGAGCGCTTTCGCGATATTAAGCCGGGAGACCGGCGCAAGGACTTCGTAGAGGTCCTAGATTCAAGAGGAGGTTCCTGAATGAAGAGAAAACTTTTCCTTGTCATGGCGATTTTGACAATGCTATCGCTGACGGCTTTTGCCGGCGGAGCGAGCGATGCTCCCGCGGCCGCGAAACCCGCGGTAGTGATCAAGATTTCCAATGGCATCAACGAATTGCACCCGACTTACCTTGCCTGCAAGGAATTCGAGCGCATCGTGGAAGCCAAGCTCCCCGGCAAGTACGACGTACAGGTATACGCGAACGCGCAACTTGGCGACGATGTGCGTGCCACCGAAGGCGTCCGCATGGGTACGCTTGAAGCGGTCGCCACTTCCGCTTCGCCGCTCACCGGCCTCGTGACCGAGTTCAACATATTCGACCTTCCGTTCATCGTCACGAGCGAGAAGGCCGCGGACGCCATCTACGATGGTCCCGTCGGCGCGAAGCTCGGCGCGTTGCTCGAACCCAAGGGCATCAAATTGCTCGCGTACTACGAGAACGGTTTCCGCCAGCTGACCAACAGCGTACGCGAAGTCAAGTCTCCGGAAGACCTCAAGGGCATGAAGGTTCGCACGATGCAGAATCCCATCCATCTTGCCGCGTGGAAAGCCCTGGGCGCCAATCCCACCCCGATGGCATTCAGCGAAGTCTTCACCGCCATGCAGCAGAAGACAATAGACGGTCAGGAGAATCCTATACCGACCATCTATCTGTCGAAATTCTATGAGGTTCAGAAGTTCGTCAGCTTGACCGGTCACGTGTACGGCCCCCATATCCTGCTCATCAACAAGAAACTTTTCGACAGCTTCCCGGCCGCAGACCAGAAGGTCATCCTGGCGGCCGCCAAGGAGTCGGCGGTATTCCAGAGGGCTACGAACCGCAAGATGAACTCGGAGCAGGTGGACGCGCTCAAGAAAGCCGGAATGACCGTCACCGTCCTCACTCCCGAGCAGCTCAAGGTATTCCAGGACGCCACCAAGTCCGTGTACGACGAGTGGATCCCGAAGATCGGCAAGGAGCTTATAGACGAGTTCCGCGCGACCGTAGCCGGGGCGAAATAAGGAGCGATCGCGGATAGACCGCATTGCGCATGTAGTAACGGAGGAGGGCGCTATGCTCACCTCCGTTCTTTTATAAAGCATTTTGAATGGATCGCGTAAACGTTAAGGAGATCTGAACATGCGGCTTAAGAACAAGGTTGTCCTGATAAGCGGAGCTGCCCAAGGCTTGGGAGCGGAAATCGCGAGACGGTTCCGGGAAGAAGGCGCGTTCGTCTACGTGTGCGATGTAAATGCAGCGGAAGCTGAAAAGACGGCGGCAAAACTCGCCGTCATGAACGAATTCGGAGGAGCGCGTTTCCTGGTGCTCGACGTCACCTCCGAAGACAGCTGGAAAAGCGCCATCGGAACGGTGAAGTCGGAAAGCGGACGGCTCGACGTCCTTGTAAACAACGCGGGGATCAATATCAGGAAGAATATCGAGGAGATGCCCGTCGAATCCCTGGATGCCATGCTGGCGGTCAACGTGAAGGGACCTTTTCTCGGCATAAAGCATTCGCTGCCCTTGATACGCGCATCCGGCGGCGGATCGATCCTGAATATGTCGTCGGTCTGCGGCCTGATAGGACATAAATATACAAACGAGCTGTACACGACAACAAAAGGGGCCTTGACGCTTTTGACTAAATCCATAGCGTCGCGCTACGCGAAAGACAATATACGGTGCAATTCGGTGCATCCGAGCACTGTTGACACCCCGCTCCTTCAGGAAGTCCTGAAGGATCCAGAACGCCGGGCGGAGCGCTACGGCGAAGTTCCCCTCGGCCGCCTCGCTACCGCTACCGACGTCGCGAACGCCTTCGTATTCCTTGCGAGCGACGAGGCTGCCTTCGTCAATGGGGTAGCCTTTCCGGTCGACGGAGGAACGACTGCCTGGTAAGCCCGAGGCATGATTCCAACGGCGTTTCTTCGGCTCCCTGCAATATTAAAAAAATATTTCTTGACAATATCACACGCCGCGAAGAAAGTCATTGATAGAATTCAATGAGGGAGAGTAAGGATATGCCATGAAACGTCTAACCTTGATCGTTGCTGTGGTACTATTCAGCCTTCCCGCCAGCGTTTTTGCCGCTCCTCCGCGTCTGGCCGTCGGAGATTTCAGCGTGACGAGTGACGACCCCCGCCTCAAGTACGTCGGCAAAGGCCTGGCCGAGATGGTGGCAGCGGAAATTGCCTCGTCCGACGGCCATTCCGCATCGTCTACACAATCAGCGAAGAGGGGAAGCTGGAGTACCTCAGGTTCCTCCGTGAATTATGGCAGGATAGTAGCCGCCAGACGAGTCCGCTCGATATTGGCATCGCCTTTCTCCAGGATCTTCCACGTAACGAGGTAAAAGGGTATCTCCCAGGAAGGGTTGACGCTCTCGAGCTCACATTGAGGTATCTTCGCGAGCATGAAAAGGAAACGCTCGTTCAGCCCGAAGTACCGCCAGAAAGTCGGTTCATTTTTTCTCATTCCCGGTACCGTCTCGAAGCCGATCGGGATAATTATTGCAGCCGTACTGGAGCGATCCGGGAGCGGCGTTCAGGGGGATCGACAGGATACTGAAACCGTCCGGCTGTGTATTCATCGTTGACGGCAAGCGGAACCAGGGCTTTGCAGAAAACCTGATGATTCGAGCGGTAAGCTGTCGCATCGGGAAGTTGATGGCAAAAGGATGGGAAAACTCCATTCGTGCCAGTTGGACAACGGCGGAACTTCGAGCGATATTCGCGGAAAACAGGCTAAGCCGCTGTAGTGCAAGGCCTGTATTTCTCGATCTTGTAATTGGACGGACGCCTACGCGTGCTTGAGCGGCGGATTTCGAATCCTGGTGGTGTTGGCCATGCTCCGCCGAAACGCGAACGGATTCGGGGGCCGAACTTGCGTTCACAGTCGGTGAGGCTGGTTATATAATTTAAAATCTTCAAACTTCAGTTTTTAACAGTATCTTGCGACAGCCCAAAAACCATGAAAATCCGTAATGTTTTAAGTACTGATGGCAGTATGCTCAGAATGATATATGATGTTTGCCAATTATTAATGTATGCCAAAAAATATTTGACAAAAAAGTAGAAAAGCAATATTGTATTGGTGTAATGGATACGACAGACAGGAAGATCATAGGGCTTCTTCAAAAAAACGCTCGACTTTCCAACGCCGAGTTGGCCGAAGCAATTGGAATGAACGCTTCCTCGGCATTCGAACGTGTGAAGAAGCTCGAGAGCAGAGGCATCATCACCGGCTACGTGGCTACAGTTGATCCTGAAAAGCTCGGCAAACCGTTGCTCGCCTTTATTCGGGTAACGGTCGATGAGGGTGGGCAGTTGGACTTCGATTCCACGCAGGAGCGTGTGCGAAAAGCTTGCCTCGAAGAGCCGGATATCCTCGAATGCCACAATGTGGCGGGCGAGGACTGCTATATCGTCAAAGTGAGGGCGGGCGGACCAAAGCAGCTTGAAAAGCTCTTGTCCAAGGTAAAACGACTGTCGCAAAGCTCGCGTTCGGTGACGAACATCGTACTGTCCACATACAAGGAAACGACGAAGGTGGAGCCGGAGTACGAGGTTGAAAGCGATGAATGATCGAAGTTTCCATCGATTGAGGAGGAATGCACGATGAGCAGCACCATGTCGTATCCTGCTTTGGGGGATTATGCGATTGCTACGAGAGCGTCATCCCTGGGGAGATCGGAAAGCTTGAATCCGGCGGCAAGCTTATTGCCGACTCTACGCATCACCCTGGTCAAGGGCGAACACATGCATGTTCCAAAGACCGCGACCCGGATCAATGTCCTTTCCGGACGTGCCTGGGTTTCATTACGACAAATGGATGAAATCGTCGACGAAGGTAAAAAGCTTTCGCTACCGGGAACACGATCGAATGCGATCATCTCCACGATAGGCTGTCAAGTCGTCTTTTTCGAACTCGTCTTCTAGCTACCCGCAAATTCCATTCGAATACATTGCTATTAAATAAGGCGTCGGTACGTGGTATTCTTGTTCATGTTTCCGCGCCGTTCCATGTTGATCGTCGTTGTCGCCTGCTCCATTTTCGTTTCTTGTTCGCGGCAGGAAGTCCACCTGCACGACCGCCATGTACTGTCATATCCTTCCGTCGAAGCCTATGCCAAAAAATACCAAGACACAACACTCGTGCTATTCGATTATCACCATGATGTGGGCCCATTGGGGCCGACGCTTTTAAGTTCCAACTGGGTGGGCAGACTCATCGTTGAAGGCACTGTATCGCGGGTGCTCTGGGTATCGGGGAGAGATCTGCTACTGCCCAACAAGAATGCCCGGATCGCATGGCTACGGCGAAAGCTCAAGGCTTTTTCTCCAAGTGAGGCTAAGAGGATAGAGAACGCCACGACGCTCGCCGATTGGGATTCCCTGGAGAAGCAGCGCATCGCCGGACCGCTGGTCGTGAGCATCGATTTTGATCTCTTCTGCCATGACCCTGGGAGCTCGCCCGAACGCTTTGTGGACGAGATAGCGGGATGGACGGCAAAGCAGAGGCCTGGTCTTGTAACCATCGCGCTTTCATCCATCTATCAGGATAAAGCGGAACCCGCCTGGAAATATCTTGGACGATTCGTCAAGTCCTATGGGGATGAAGCGCGAAACTCCGTATGGTTTCTGGAGGCAGGCGATTCCGATCCTGCTACTGAGGGTATTGAGGAGCGGGATGCATGGCGGCATTGGGAGCTTGACCGGGAGACATTCGGGAGACGCAACGAATCTTTTCTGCCTGGCGCGTCAATCTGGATAGCGCCTCCGCTGGCATTGCGGGAAACGCTCCTTGGTCTTCGCGTGCGGGCGGGAGACACCAACGCGAAGGATAGTATCGCCTCTTGGCGCGATGCGGATCTGGCTCGGCTCGAGAGCGAGTTTCCCCAAGCAAGCACCGACAGCGCACTGGCAGCGGCCGCGGCATCTCTGGAAGCGTTCTGGAATGGTAAAGCCGTTCCCATTCCAGACGGCGGGCAGGGCAACATCGGGATCGCGCTTCGAATACAAGCGGATGGAGGCGATCGAGGCTGCTTCGCGCTATACCGTGGCCTGGCTGATCCCGTCACTGCCGTAGCCTACCTTGTTCAATTAGCAGCCGATGATCCACGCTACAAGGAAGTACTCGCGTCGGAGAAACCGAATATCGATCTCGAAATTTCTGTTTTCGGGACATGGCATGAAATGGAGGAACCTTACGATTTCAGACCTGGCCTCGATAGTCTTTTATTGATGGACGGTACACGGACTACGCTTCTCCAAGCGCCAATCGCGGCGGAACGAGGATACGGGCGGGAAGAATTCTTGTCCCGCCTTTCGAACAAGGCGGGATTGGGATTGGAAGGATGGACACAGCCAGGCCTGCGTTTCGCCCGCGCAACGACAATCTGGTCGCGCAGGTCGCTCGCTTCAATAGAAACCACGCTCGTTTACCAGAAATACGAGAAGAAATAGCTCGTGATATCGTCGCTGTCTTCACCGGTCAGTTGGCTGGACTCGCAATGGAAAAGAACGGATGCCTTGCTCGCTGGTTCAAGAAATTTCGATAGGACATATATTCCCGGCCTGTTGTCGCAAGCGACCAATATGCCGGTAGAGAACGAAGGATCTTTGAAGAACATGGCGGATCGTGCGTCTTTTGCGCGAGTGGATTGAAGGTCGCCGTGGTGGGAGAAATCGGTGGAGACGACAAGGAAATTTTCTTTACGCGAGACTTCCGTGAAGGCAGGGGACAGGATTCTGAACAAGTGCTCCGCCATCGGCTGATCCAAAGGCGGCTCTCCGCGATACGCGATCGCGACGACTGTTGCCTTGGGAAAATACCTGGCGATATAGGGAATCAAGCTTGAAACCCCGTGCTCGGGATCGAAGACGCTCGGTTCGAGCGCTGCCCCGAGTTGCCTCGCAAGAGCCCGCGCGCGAACGCGGTCGGAATGAACCAGGGCATATCTTGTGCGCCATGACCCGTCGGTTATCGAAAACGTCTGGGTCGACAAACCCCAATGCGATGGACTGAGGATATAGAACCGGGAAACGGGACGCCGAATGGATAGTTCATAAAACCATCGATCAATCTGCACATCGGCGAGAAGGTGGTGGCTAACCGTGCCTCCCCATGGCTGGGCTCCGGCCGGGGGTAGTTCTCCCGCGTTGACCGATATTGTTTTTCCCGGCTTTTGACCCAGGGAGTCCCACGTGGAGTACAAGCGGGCTTCCCGCGTGCAATTTACGAGGAGTCCGCTCGAGCAAACCGCGAGCGCCAGCCAGCGCATCCGCCTCATTTTTTTAATTTGCCAAACTCGGGTGCCAGGGCTTTATCTTTCACCCAGAAAGGTTGATACCTCTCGAGATCGGCGCCTTTGGCGTAGACGATATCTTTCCAGGAATCGTCGGTCATCCGGTCGTTCATCACTTGGTGGAATTCATAGTAGCTGAAGCAGTATCCCACTGCTATGCGTTTCCCGCCCTGTCCATCGTTAAGCGGCACGTATATCCGATATGGAATCCCGACTGCCGTTTCGAGTACGAGCCCTAATTCAAAATTCGTGAAGACGTCGGCGACGATGGCCATCCTGAGCTGTTTCTCGTCCAGGATGTCTCCTCCTTCCACATGAATGAGGGCGAGATGGACGAGTTCTGATGGGATGGTCGCGATCCATTTGACATCGTCGGGGAGGATGACTTGATCATGAGCTTCAAGCGCCGCGATACCCGCGGCCTTTGCGTATATCTCCTGCAGCCTGCCGAATGCCTGGGCGCATTCTTCATCAAGTAAACCGTATGCGCTGAGCGTCCTCAGCAGGTTCTGCACCGACAGGGTGGATCCCTGCCAGAAGGGAACATTCGGTTCAATGTAATGGACAGGCTCCGGAATCTCTTCCGTCCTGAACGTCGGCTCGAAATCGCCATCGCCCGCGCGTTCGGCGGCCGACTGCTTGGCGTACAGAAGCGTGTCGTGGCGAAGCTCGGACCATGTGCCGTGTGCGGAGAGCATGGCCTTCACGCCCCAGCCAGTACCCTCAGTGAAGTAGAATCCAGCCCCGCTTTCGAACTGCGCCTGCGCCTTGACCTGGAAAAGCACGTTGTTGTAATACGACTGTTGCCAGAATTCCTTATCGTATGAGGAGAAGTCTCTCTCCAGCGTGTCGAGGCTTTGCTTGAGGCCAGCCATCTCTGGATAGTCCGATGCCTGCAGAAGGGATTCCGCGGTACGCGAGCCGAAGGCTTTCATTATATCGAGCCCGCGTACCATGTCCCTGCTCATAAGCCTGGGGGGAGATACGAGATTGTGAATAGCCGAGTCCCAAGCAAATCTTTGGCCGAAGAGCCTCCAGCCCATCGGCGGATTTCGATCCACGCTGTTGGCTTCGCCATTTTTCTCTTCAACTCCCGAACCTTCGCCTGGGCCCCACCATACCGATGAACCGGAGATGGCGGGCGGCTTCAGTCTCTCGTGGGCTTTCTCCATGAACGAGACGAGATTTTCCTTGTTTCCCGCCCACTCGCCGAAATCCTTTATTGAGACATGTTCATCTCTCCACAAGGGTAGCAGTTCATTGAAACTGAGGTCATCGGACAAGCCGATCAGCGAACTGATAGGGTCGAATAGAGCACTCCAGGATTTGTACAACGTTTCGTTGTCCTTCACGAGATCGGTGACCAGGAGAGCGACAGGTTCCATCGCGAGTGTAAGCGACATGGCGTCGGAGGATTGGCCCTCCTTGTCAGGAAGAGTGGCCGGGCCAGACACGGCAATAAGGAAGTGTATCCTTCCAAACCACATCATCGCGCGGAAATAGGCCGCGAGGGCGCCGTTTTTCGTATAATGGCCTCTGGGCTTGTATTGCGAATAGTCTTCCCGGGCCTGTGTCCCGTTCTTGAAGGAGAATACGCTGGATTCAAAAAAATCCTGCGCCTTATATATTTTAGCGATCTCTTCCCTGACAGCCTCGGGGTAGATTGCAAGGACTTCGTCCATGTTTCTTTCTTTGTATACGAATCGATCAGCGCCGTATTTATCATCCGGATTGTGTACCCGATCAGGCGCGAGTTCCAGTAGCGCGTTCGCTACCTGGAAGTACAGTACGGCCTTGTCCATGCTCTCGCGGTATGCGTCCGCATGGGGCTCCCTCGCCCCGAGTTCCGTTAGAAAATCGCCGACGAGAGTCTTCAGGCGCGGAAGGAAAAATGACTCCTCGATGTACTGAAGAGTCCGGTCGAACATGAGGTGCTGGGTATGCGATGCCAGGTCGGTCGTCACGAAGATCGGGGTCTTCCGGCGCCAATCCTGGGGATTGTATTCATATCGGGGAGAATGGCCGGCATACAGCGCGATCATATCGTCCGGCATCAAGTCGGTCCGATAGCCGGAGAGATCGTATTCATCCGGAGCCACCGACTGGATAGCCAGGCGGTCTTTCTCGAGACGGTCGACGATCCGGGCCGGTAAGGTATGATACCCAACGACTGGATGGAACGCGTCGTATTTTCCCTTGGTCTGATACAATCTTGCTGAGATTCTGTTAGCCACGTTTGTATCGTTCAGACCATAGAGATCGGCTCCAAAGACGATGCCGTCCTGTCCCTTGTACCTCGTGCGGTAGAACCAGTTCCAGTTATCCTGGAACTGGAACATTCCATAGCGATCCTTATTATCCGGGTCGCCGATCTTATCGTTCACTATAGGCAATATCGTCCCGAAGGGAACAGGTGTGCCATTCGTCAATTTTGCCAGATCGGCGCTTGATTCTATTCTGATCCCGGTATACAGAACGCACACCCTGCTTCCGACGACGGCGGTAGCACCTTCATGGATATTCTGATCGGGCAGGGGGACGAATTTCATCGGATCAGAAAGATACGACTTATGGGCATCTGTATAGAAAGGCTGTACACTAAGATCGAAGTCCTCAAAGTTATCCGAGTTGAGCTTGACGAGCGGGACTTGGAAACCTGCCTTCTCGACGGGGAGTGGCTTGTCGCTAGTAGCCGTGTTCGAATCATCTGTCCGAACCGGTTCCGGTATTTTTTTTTGGCATGTGATTGACAGGAATGCACCAAGGATCACGATCGTGATTATTGGGAGTCGTCGGAAGGACATTTTATTCTCCTTATGAATGATTTGAAAAATGTAAAATACCACGGGGAAATGACTTCCACAAGTTCAGAAGGAACAGGTTCAAGCGCTGCCTCTTTCATGCGCTATACTTATGGGCATGAAATGCCATAAAAGAACCTTCCTGCTTCGTCGAGCCTGTATCAACATGACAGTACTGGCCGTAGCCGCGCTCCTCGTTTCCTGCAGCTCTGAGCCTACGCATTATCGTGGAAGCCTTTCGGATGCGATGGACAAATCGAGGGACGACTATGAAGGCGAGCGTTCGGTTCCCGACCAGAGGCGCGTTCCGGAACAGTCGTACCCTGGGGAACAAGAAGTGGTCGACGGGTATCAATCGCCCGAATCGTATTCCAGCGTCGATGCCGCATCCAGCCCATCCGAATTCTGGCTCGGCTTCCGTGGCGGGAATGGCTATTACGCCAGCCGGGACATGGAACCCCTGGCGGATTGTGATATCCTGGCCGGTGGCGAAGTTGCACAGAATCTCGAGGTTGACCTGTTCGCAGGTTTCAAGGTAACAAGAGCCGTGGCCGGCAGCTCGCTCGACGCGAGCGTCAAGGATCCCTTGCTGTTTCTCAAGGCGGGTATCGAAGCCAGGTATTCGCCACTGCCTGCATGGCCGGTGATGAGTCCGTACCTGTCTGCGGGGATGGGCGGTTTCTACATGGGATGGAACTTCAGGAATGCCCTTGTTTCCGGTGACGATATTATCACAAGCGATAGTATCGATGGTTTCATGGTGACCGTGGGAGCCGGAGTGTACCTCCTCAACCTGGAGCGTTTCAGGGTAGGCATAGGCGTCCAGCCCGAGATGTACCTGTTCGGCATCATGACCGGAGAAGGCTTCGACAACGACTATTTCGACTACTTCGATTCAATCAAGTTGCTGGCGGAGATAGCGGTCAAATTCTAGCGAGCAGAATAGTCATCTACGGCTCATGACGCTGCCAGAGGCGATTATGACGACGGGGATGGTCAGGCCGACCACGGCGTGAGCCACGCCCAGGGTGCTGACGAGTTCGTGGTTGCCTGCGCGGAGGGCCTCGGTCGTGAAGAAACCCATCGTCGCCTCGGCCATCATCAAGCCTCCGTGGATGAAGAACGCCCAGCGGTGAAGTTTCGATTTGCTTAAGCCGGGTCGGTCGGGACCGATGAAACCGATCCCGGTAATCGCATTGGCGAGGTACAACGACTCGCCTGCCACGAGCAAGCCGACGTGCGTCCAGCGGAGCGTCCGTTCCAGATCGGCTCCCCATACGTCCTGGATCTTCGCGACGCAAAGACCACCCATTGTAACCTCGGTAATGTTTTGATCGTCACGGTAGGCATGGGCCGCGCTCTGCATATCCAACGCGTGGATGGAACCGACGACGCCCGCGGCGAGGAGGAGCCCCGCCGAGGTCCATCCAGAGACGCGGTGGAATTGCTCCTTGCTTTTGAACCCCATGAACGACGTACCGGGGAGCGCTCCCTGCGCGATCGAGGCTCCCGTCGCCACACCCGCAGCCGCTTCCGAGGGCTTCGGGGCGCCCGCATCAACCCATTCGGTCAGGTAGCGTTTCTCTTCGGGCGTCGGAAGCGGTTTCGCTGGCGGCATCCAGCCTTCATTGATGGCGATGAGAGCCGGACTCGCGTACGAATCACCCGGGATTATAACACCCGACTCCAGGATACTCTCGTACGAGCCTGCCCAGTCGTGGCATGACGAACAGTAGCGGCCGAATACGCCGGCCGTCCTGTTGAACTCGAATTCCTTCAAGGGAGCGGCCTCTGAAAACGCCGAAACTCCCGATACCATCAAAAAGACGAGACCTGGTACGAAATGTCTTGTGTAACGCATAAGTGGATTATAAATCAAACGTGATATAACCGCAAAGAAACCATCAAGGATTGTTTTGCCGGCGATATCGGCACTGTGTCCAGCGAATGTCAATCAAGGTCAATCGCCTCGCATAACTTGAAAGCCTTGGCCAGCAAGGAACGGTACGTGGGTTCGGGGATGGGAATGTCGGGAAGGACGGCATGGGAGAAGAAATAATCAGTGGCTTCCATGAGGCTGAAGTCGAGTATGCCGTTCAATTTTGCCTTGAAGATAGACTTGGCAAGGGAATTGCTTGTCACAAGGAAGGCGACAAATTCGGCATCGGACAATTCTTTACCGTAAACTGCTGCAAGCCGTCTGGTATCCTTGAAGGTAGTGCGTTCGAGGCGTTCTATATTCGCCTTGTCGTAATCGGCGTAATTTACAAGATCGAAGTAGACGGCGCGTGTGGCATCGTTCATGGCGACGTACTTGAACAATAGTATGTACTTGACGAAGGTACTGAGCATAAGCGATTCCTGATCCTTCGCCGGGAACTCTCCCGTATCGAGGATCGGCACCGCTGCGTCCGCGGCGGCGTAGATGCGCTCGACGTAGGAATCGAACAGTGCCCTCGCCACCTTCTCCTTGTCGTCGAAATAGTAGTAGAACGAGGCCCTGCCTATTCCAGCTTCCATCGCGATATCGCCGATGCCCGTCTCGTAATACCCGCGTTCGGTGAATATCCTGGCAGCGGCCTTAAGTATACGGCTTCTGGTCTCCGAACTCTTCTTGTATTCCATGAAGCGCCCTCTTGTACTCAAATCTACACCATAAATACCGACACATGTTTAAAATTAAGTTGACAGTCCGGAGAGCCGGTTCTATAGTCCTTAATAATTCGGACATGCGTCGAAATATCGATGGAGGTTTGGCACATGGACAAGCAGGCGTTGGTGTTCGGGAGCGTTGACAGGAACAAATCGACACTCGAACGGCTGGGAGACGAGATTTGGGGCTTCGCCGAGTCGGGTTTCGAGGAGACCCGTTCGTCCGCGGCTCTGGCAACCGCCCTGGAAGCCGAAGGCTTCGCGCTGAAGCGGGGCATCGCGGGTATGGAAACCGCCTTCGAGGCCAGCTATGGATCGGGCGGCACCGTCGTCGCCCTGCTCGGCGAATACGACGCGTTGCCCGGTCTCTCGCAGGAGTCGGCCTTGCCGGAAAAACGGGAGCGCCTGCCCGGCGGGAACGGGCACGGCTGCGGTCACAACCTGCTCGGCGTAGGCGCCTTGGCGGCAGCGGTTGCAGCGAAGGATTTCCTCAAGGCGACCGGGACGGCCGGTACCATCCGCTATTACGGTTGTCCCGGCGAGGAGTTCGGCTGCGGTAAAACATTCATGGCCCGCTCGGGCGTCTTCGACGACGCAAGCCTGGCCCTGACCTGGCACCCGAGCGACATCAACCTCGTGTGGCAGGCCAGGACCCTGGCCAACCTCTCCGTCTATTTCAGGTTCGTGGGCAAGGCTTCGCATGCCGCCGCCGCGCCGCACCTGGGTCGCAGCGCGCTGGACGCCGTGGAACTTATGAATGTCGGGGCCAACTATCTCCGGGAGCACGTAATTCCCGAGGCTCGCTTCCATTACGCCGTCACGAATCCCGGGGGCAGGGCACCCAACGTGGTGCAGGCGGTGGCCGAGTCATTCTATTATTGCCGCGCTCCGCATATCGCCCAAGCCAAGGAAATCTACGAACGGATCTGCGACATAGCCAGAGGGGCAGCGCTGATGACAGGCACCAGGCTGGAGATAGAGTTCTCCCAGGGACTTTCCGATTACGTCCCCAACCTCGTACTAGGCGAGCTTCTTCAAAAATGCATGCTCGAGGTCGGCGGACCCGCCTTCGACGCAGCGGACCGCGAGTTGGCAAGCAAGTTCCGCGCCACGCTCACGGAAGCGGAGAAGATGACGATTCTGGGACAGATCAAGATGCTGCAAGGCGATGCCGTCCTCAAGCAAATAGGAGCAGATCCCCTGGATACTGTAATCGGTCCGTTCTTCCGCGGTGACATGTGCATGCCTGGCTCCACCGATGTGGGGGACGTCAGCCAGGTTGTCCCGACAGGCCAACTCGTATACGCGGCCGCGGCGCTGGGAACCCAGGCGCATTCCTGGCAATATACCGCCCAGGCAGGTTCGTCAATCGGCCACAAGGGCATGCTCGCCGCCGGTCGCGCCCTCGGACTCGCCGCGGTGGAAGCCTTCCTCGACCCGAATATCGCCATCAAGGCCAAGGAAGAGCATGCCGCGAAGTTCAGCGTCCCCTATGTATGCCCCATTCCAGGGGCGATCAGCCCGGATGACGTTCTCAGGTCGATGCGGAAAGCCAACAACCTTTAATTTCCAGCAAGGAGGCAGATGTGAAATTCTTCGATGTGGCCAATGGGAGCCTGCTATTCGTACTCGTCGGAGCGGGCATCGCGTACGTACTGTTCCAGTGCGTGCTGTTCCTTAGGATGTCGCTCAAGCGCGCCAAGGAGCTTGGTATCGAGAAAAAGGTGATAGCGAACACCATCAAATCCTCGGCCGTGTTTACGATCGCGCCTTCCATCGCGGTGGCGCTCGGACTCGCGGCCTTGGCGCCGAGCCTCGGGATACCGTGGCCGTGGCTCAGGCTTTCTGTCATTGGAAGCGTGAGCTACGAGCTTATGGCGGCCAACATGGCTTCGAGCGCGCTGGGCTTCGCCAAGCTCGCGGACGCCGGCAAGGCGGGAGCCGAACCGCTGGGCGTGATAATGTTCGCGATGACTGGCGGTCTGGCCGGCGGCATGATACTGGATCTGATCTTCATCAAGAAGGTGGATTCGCTCGCGGCCAGGATGAAATCGAAAGCCGGCGATTTCGGCACTGTCGCCATAAGCGTGCTCTTCTTCGCCGTCATAGCCGTGTTCATAGTACCGTTCTTCGGGCAGGGCATAGTGGTGGTAGGTACGTTCTTCACGAGCATAGTACTAACGCTCGTGCAGGCGTTCATCGCCAAGAAATACAAGATTGCCTGGTTGGGCAATTTCATCCTGGCGTTCAGCCTCATCCTGGGTATGTGCTCGGCCATACTCTGGTCCGGCTTGGTGAAGTAGGGGGATACGATGGAAACCAGGGACCAATATTTCAACAGGATCAACCGGGTAGGCCGCTTCAGCTTCGCAATCTTCTTCCTTATTCTTTTTGCGATACCGACGATAGTCTGCGCGGTATACGACATATTTCCCAGCATCTCGACCGTCATCAAGGCTACGGCGGCGCTCTTCCTTATACTGACGCCCATAGCGATATCGGAAATCGTAAGCTTCGTTCCGTTGCTCGGCGCCGGCGCGGCGTACCTGACTTTCGAGGCGGGCAACGTCTCCAACATCAAGCTGCCTTGCGCGATGAATGCCCTCAAGAACGCCGGCGTAATGCCGGCCAGCGAGGAAGGCGAAGTATTGTCGACCATATCCGTCGCGATTTCCTCGATAGTGACCACGGCAGTGATAATAGTCACGGCGCTGCTCCTCGCGCCGCTGGCCCCAGTGTTCGCCAATCCCTACGTGAAGATAGCGACCGCCAACGTGCTTCCGGCCCTGTTCGGCGCGCTGGTTGTATCATTCCTCGCGGGCGGCGAGGCAGGCTCGACGGTGGTCAAGGGTCAGTGGAAGGCGATCATCCTGCCGACGGTAGTAGTCGCGATCGTTCATTTCCTCGTTTTCCCCATCAAGGGATACGAGGGCGTGATAATACTCGTCCTGCTCCCGATCACTATTTTTGGTGCAAATGTGTTGTACAAGAAGGGCCAGATCAAGGTGGTCCCAAAGGATTTGAAAGCCTAGCCTCGTGAAGGCCGGCACGGCGCGAAGCTGTGCCGGCCTTATTACTATTTTTGATCAAGTCGATATCGTCATTTCTCGTTCGAGTTGGGGGCATCCATGGCAGACACGATGGTCAAGATGGTTTGTTGGCTATATTCCCTGAAACATCGCAAGGAATTTAGCGGTGCAAGGCCACTCGAGGGTAATGCCGGCCATATGGGCGCCGACGAGAAATACTGGTGGGGCTACAAATACTATTGCGGTCCGATCGAGGACGAGGAACCTGGTTCCGGCTTGGAAAAATATTTCCGCGAGCAAGACCTGGACTTGGGCCCGCGCGACGGATTTGCCGAGGAAGCCAGAATGACCCTTTGTGCCGGCGGCGACATCCTCGCGCATTCCGGCCTCAATGCCGAAACAACCGGGGCGCTCTGGGACGATGTAAGGGATTTCTATTTTTCCGGCGACGTCGCGTACGCCAACCTGGAAACGCCCGTCGCGCCTTCCATGCCACCGAGTTACATCCCCAAGAGCATCCTTGTGTCTAGCGCACTTAACAACAGCCCTGAAATGTTCGACAGGATCGTGGACGACGGCAAGGGTATAAACTTCTTCTCCACGGCCAACAACCATTGCCTGGATCAAGGGGAGGCCGGGCTCCGGGAGACGCTCGACTTCCTCGACAAACGTGGATATCTCCATGTAGGTACGGCGAGGAGCCCCGAGGAAAGGGACGCCGTCGTGATGGTGGAGCGAAACGGGGTAAAGGTCGCCTTCATTTCATTCACATCCTCCCTCAACTGGAGCGGACTACCCGAGGGCAAGGAGTACCTTGCCAATTACGTGCGGCTCAACAAGCCGGATACCGACCTGGCGCCCGTCGCGAAGCAGGTAGAGGCGGCCAGGGGAGCGGGCGCCGATGCGGTTGTAGCCTTGGTACACTGGAGCCTCGAATTCGAGAGCTACCCTGCGCGGAACATCGTCGACATGGGGCACAAACTGGTCGAACTCGGCATCGACATCATTATCGGGAATCATCCGCACAACGTGCAACCCATCGAGCGGTATGGATACCTTGACAAGACGACTGGAAAGAGCAGGGAAGGCCTCATCCTCTACGCACTGGGGGACCTTCTCTCGATACACAGGACGCTTCCCAATTCCCGGCTCGCCTGCCTCGCGCGTATACGGATAACGAAGGGAAAAGCCAATGGCGTTGATTGTGTCCGTCCGACTTCTCTCGAGGTACTTCCCGTCTACCTGCACGTGAGGAAGAGCAAGGGCGAATGTACCGATTATCGGGTGCTCGACTTCAGGAAGCTCGCGGGAGAATTGCATTCCGGTATCGATCGCTTCAGGCTCGGACGCGCCAGGACGAGGGAGGTCTTCAGACTCGAGTCCCTGATGAAGAGGGTTCTCCCGAGTGTTGCTCTCCTGCCACGGATGAAAAAGGACGGACTCGCCGAGGCGACATAAAAAAAAATAAGCTCCCGATCGAGGTTCGCCGAATTCACCCACCGTTGAATGATGCAAAATTTATTGACAGATATAAAAAGTCATCCTATCATCACTCATCCGCTGAAGAGTGGCGGAAGTCTTTCGATAAGGAGTTGCTTATGGCAAATTTTAGGAAAGTAGCCGTCGTCCTCCTAATCCTCTGCGCCGCTTTTGGAACAGTATTCGGACAAAGCGCACCAGCAGACATCAAGCCTGCAACCTACACGTGGGTTGCGGGTGGTATGGGAGGCGGCTGGTACACGGTAGCCGGCGGTTTCGCCAACCTCGTAAACCAGAAAGAGCCTCGCATCACCATCAAGGTCGTTCCGGGTGGCGGTCTGACCAACCCAATAATGTTATCGCAGGGTGATGCGGACATGGCCTGGGGCGTCGCCTGGCTGGACAAGGCGGCATACACCGGGATGGCACCGCTTTTCAAGCAGCCGTATACCAATCTCAATTCCATCGCTGGAGCCCTGTCGGCGGATCGTTATCACTTGCTTGCTGCCAAGGAGCAGAATGTGACAACTTTCGAGGACTTCGCGAAGAGGATAAAGAAAGGTGATAAACTCAAAGTTGCCGGACCGATGACCGGAACCTCGGAGTTTGTGCTCATAGGGAACGTTTTGGCGTACTATGGCGTCTCCTTTGATATGATCAAAAAAAACGGCGGCACATTTACCCAGGCTATTTATGGGGACATGACCAGCCTTTATAAAGACAGGCACGTAGATTATGCCCTGACTTGCGTCGGACTGCCCGCTGCCATAATCACGGAGATGTCCATCGGCCGGCCGTCCATTCTCATGTCCGTCAGCGATGCCTGCGTCGATCACTTCGCGACGACAACCGGCCTTGTTTCCCGTTCTTCAGGCTTGGCCGTGGTTCCCGGAGGAACCTACCCAGGCATGCCTGACAATATCCAGGCCCTCGCCCATGCCACCGAGATTCTCGTTAGTCCCAAGATGCCCGAAGCCGTCGTCTACGCCATGACGAAAATACTCAACGAAAACAAAGCCTTCCTTGTCCAGATGGGCGCGAGCTATGAGGTCTTCGATCCGAAGAAGACCGCTCTTGCGGTTCAGGTTCCCCTCCATCCGGGTGCTGTCAGGTACTACAAAGAAGTCGGAACGATAAAGTAGATCTTTCTGAAAGGCACCGGCGGATCAGCCCGCCGGTGCATGCGTCTGATTGTCACAACCCATACCAGACAAGGTGGAAGAGATGAGAAAGTTATCAGGGCCTTTAAAGACAATAATCGGGGTATGGGCTGCGGCGATCGCGGTCTTCTATTTGTACACAGCCATATTTGGAACCCTCCAGCCGCGACTCCAGCGTGGAATAAGCTTGCTTTTTCTCCTGCCTCTCGGTTTCCTCCTGTATCCGGCCACGAAGAAGTCACCCCAAGACAGACCCAGCTTCCTGGATGCCGTCCTCGCCATCGCATCGCTATTTCCGGCTCTCTATGTCATCATCTTCAATGATAGGCTGAACATGCGTCTGACCCAGGTCGATCCGGTCCTCGCGATCGAAGTGATTCTAGGCGCCATGAACATGATCCTCGTGATCGAAGCCATCAGGCGCGCCGTCGTGCCGGCCATGGCCATCCTCATCGGCGCATTCATCGCCTACATCTGGGTAGCGCCCTTCCTGCCGGGGATCTTTTACTCTAGACCCATATCGATACCCCGCCTCATTGAAATCTCCTATCTGGGCGCGGACGTCGGCATTTACGGCTCGCTCTCAGGTATCATGGCTACCTTCGTGGCCATCTTCGTCATATTCTCCTGCTTCATGGAAGGGACGAATACGGGTGTCTTCTTCACCAACTTCGCCTCGAGAATTGCTGGCAGAGGCCCGGGGGGCGGAGCCAAGATAGCCGTCGTCGCATCAGGACTCTTCGGCACGATTTCCGGCGTCGGCGTGGCGAATATGTACGCGACCGGCACGTTCACGATCCCCCTTATGAAGAGGCTGGGTTACCGTCCACAATTCGCCGCGGCGGTAGCAGCCTCGTCATCGACGGGAGGTCAGCTGATGCCGCCCATCATGGGAGCCGCCGCCTTCGTGATGTCTGAGATCAGCGGCATCCCCTACTGGACCATCGCCCTGGCAGCGGCCCTGCCGGCAGCCTTCTATTACATCAGCATCTTCATGCGTGTCCATTTCGTCGCGCTCCGGGACAATCTCAAGCCCATGGACGAGAAGGACATGCTCCCCTGGAAACAGCTCATAAGGGATTCCTATCTCCTGCTTCCGCTCGTAGCCCTCGTCGTCATGCTTTCGATAGGCTTTTCGCCTTTTGGATCGTGCGTCATCGCCATCGCCACGACCTTCGCCCTGAGTTTCCTCCGCAAGAATACAATGCTCACCCCCAAGAAGCTTTTCAGGGTATTCGAGAGCTCGGGTTTGAGCTGTATCATGCTGGCGATCACCTGCGCCGGCGCGGGACTGGTCATCAGCGTCATCACCTACACCGGGCTCGGTCTCGGCATCGCGACCGTGGTTGCCAGGTTCTCTGGCGGCTTCCTGCTTCCAGCCCTCATACTCGTCATGATCACGTGCATCATCATGGGATTGGGCATGCCCTGCACGCCTGCCTATATCATATCGGTGGTGATCGGTGCCCCCGCGATGAATGCCCTCGGCATCGCGACGCTCCCTGCCCATCTATTCGTTTTCTACTTCGCCATATTGGCGGAACTCACGCCTCCCGATGCGATAGTCGCATATTGCGCATCGACCATTGCGGAATCCGACCCTTGGAAAACGGGTTGGGAAGCCAGTTTCCTCGGCATCATGGGCTACATCATCCCCTTCGTGTTCATTTACAACGGCGCGATCATCCTCCATGGTCCCATCTACGCCATCATCGCCACGACTTTGATTCTCTTCATGGCTGTCGCCATCAACTCCGCGGCTGTCACGGCTTTCTTCTTCAAGCCCATCACTATGGTCACCCGCATCATCTTGTGGATCGCAGCTGCCGGGCTTGTCGTCCTTTCTTGCCAAGAGGCTTTTTTAGCCACCTTCAGCGTCGCCATGATCGTCATCGTCGTCGGAGGAGCCTTTCTCTTGGCCTATACCATGTTGAACCGGAAGCTGGTGAAAAGTTTCTCGGCTGTGCATGCATGACATGATTGCACGCGGCGGCTTCACCAACTACGGCGTGGACCTTGGGATACTCATGCTCGATACCCGGTTTCCCCGGATTCCTGGGGATATCGGGAACGCGCAGACCTTTCCCTTTCCCGTCCGCTATTTGAAAGTGAAGGGAGCCTCGCCGCGCCGTGTCGTCGAGGAGGCGGATCCGAGCCTCCTCGAACCCTTCATCCTCGCTGCCCGCGAGCTTGAGGCGGAAGGAGTGAAAGCCATAACCACGAGCTGTGGCTTTCTCGCCCTTTTCCAAAGGGAGCTGGCGGCTTCGGTGAGCATTCCCGTGTTTACTTCGAGCCTTCTACAAATTCCTTTCTTGCATGGCTTGTTCGGGCAGTCTGGAAAAATCGGCGTGATCACCGCCCGCGCCGCCTCGCTCACTGATCGGCATTTTGAACAGTGCGGGGCTTCGGGCCTGCCGCTGGCGATAGCGGGGATGGACGAAAGCCCCGAATTCACGAAGGTATTCCTCGACAAGGGAGATCGCGGTGCCGTTCCGGTTTGCGACATTGACGTGGTGGAAGCGGAAATCAGGAATGTCGCGCTGGATCTCGTCAAAAAGAATCCTGACATCAAATTCGTCGTGCTGGAGTGTACAAACATGCCACCTTTCAGAAAAGCAATCATGGAGTCCTGCGGCAAGCCCGTGTTCGATATCGTCACGCTCGCCGGGTATATACATTCCGGCTTGCCCCTGCTCTGAGGAAAGACGATGGCAAGCTTGAAATGCGATGTAGCGATCCTTGGAGCGGGCGTCAATGGAACTTCCATAGCCTATGAACTCTGCAAGCGAAAGAAAAATGTGGTCCTGATCGACAAGATCGTCATGGGCGCCGGAGCCTCCGGTTCCTGCGACGATATGATCCTCCTACAGTCCAAGAAGCCGGGTATTCTTCTTGAAATGGCCTTCAAGAGCCTCGAGCTTTTCCGGGGGCTCAAGGACGAGCTTCCGTGCGATATCGAATTCGACACGAGGGGTGGGACCATTCTGATCGAAGACGATACCCATCTGGCGGTCATGGAGGAATTTGTCAAGAACCAACGCGACTACGGTCTCGAGGTGGAGATCGTCGATCGGAAACGCTTGCTGGAATTGCAGCCACTAGTTGCCGACGATATCATCGCCTCCACCTACAGCGCCAGGGATTCCCAGGTCAATCCCATGCTTCTGATGAAAGGCTATATGTTGGGGGCAAGGAAACTGGGTATGCGCTTCATCGACAGGGCGAGGCCGGTGAGTATCGAGCCGCGGTCGGGGCTCTGGCACTTGACCCTGACCACGGGGGATGTTGTGGATGCCGAGCTCGTCGTCAACGCGACTGGCGCGTGGTCGAACGAAGTGATGAAGCTGATAGGATTCGAGGTACCGATTACACCCCGGAAGGGGCAGGTCATCGTCACGGAGGCGATTCCCCCGATCGGCCTGACCAATGTCTGGAGCGCCCAGTATATCGTATCGAAGCTGAAGCCCCATGTGGAGACGGTGGGTTCCTCATCGAACCCTGCGGACAAATTCGGCCTGGGCTTCGCCTTCACCAGTACCCACAGCGGGAATTACCTCATCGGCAGCACGAGGGAAAACGCGGGCTTCGACAAGACGACCGATCCCGAAGCCCTGAGCCTGATCGCCGGGCAGGCGAAACGGTTCTTCCCCGTGATGGCCAAGATAAATTTCATCAGGACGTTCGCGGGTCTGCGTCCCTCGACCCCGGATGGCATGCCTCTGCTCGGAGAAATTCCCGGAAGGCCGGGGTTCTTCATCGCCGCTGGGCACGAGGGTGATGGCATAGCCCTGTCCCCCATCACCGGCCGGGTAATGGCGGATCTCATGACAGGAAGCAAACCAGAATTCGACCTGAGCGCTTTCGCGCCAGGGCGGTTCCGGACGGCTCTCGGGAAGGGAAACTCGTGAAAACCAGCCTCGACGAGAGGGACCTCCTGGTACTCGAATGCATCCGCGACGCAGGCGGACCCGTAGGCTCATGG